>CALABN010000356.1 GCA_937885735.1 uncultured Bacteroidota bacterium
CCAGCAAGTGCCTCGTCTATGGAGTTGTCTACTGTTTCATAAACAAGATGGTGAAGGCCTTTTTCGCTTATGTCGCCAATGTACATAGCAGGGCGTTTGCGGACAGCCTCCAAACCTTCGAGCACCTGAATGCTATTGGCACCGTAATCGGCGTTCTGTGGTTTAGTCTCTTCTACTTCGCTCATATTTAATTTATTTGTGATTCAATTAGTTAATCGGTAAAAAATGTTTTCACCAAATCAAACAAATATAGCAAAATGAAGGTGTGTCGGAAATTGTGCAAGTATCTAATTTCGGCTATTTGTTAACACGAATTCAACAAATAAGGTTGAATCGTTTTAGTGCCTAGTGCCTGGAACCTGGTGCCTGGTTCCTAGTAAGGTTGAAAGTTGAATCGTTGAAAGGTTTAGACGCTTCGCTGTTGAGAGGTTTAGAGGTTGAGACTTTGGCTGTTAGCCGTTGGCCTTTGGACAGCAGACGTCAATCGTAATTGTGAATTGTGAATTGCTTTCCCCTTATGCCTTTTACCCTTAACTATCAATTCGTGGTTAAAAATCTGCGAAAATCAGTCCAATCCGTTGAATCTGCGTTCAATCCCGATAGTTTTCGGGACTAAATCCTACCTCCTAAATCCTAAATGAATTGGCATTTCCCGTTCTTCCAATGGTTTTGGCTAACTTGAACAATTCATCTTCAGACTTGAAAAGTCCAATTTCAGCCAAACGCATTTGCTTGCTGATAGTCTTTGTCACGTGTTCGGCAAGTTTTTGGTTGTTGCCCCGATTCCTTTTTGAAAACAATCTGAATATCATAGCGTGGTTAGTTTGTGGTTCGTGTTTTTAGAATGCGTATGTCAATCCAAGCATAAAGTTGAAACGTTGGTTTGCATATTGGTTCCATTGGTAGAAGCGTTGGCCAGCAATGTTGTTTAGGTCGAGGAACGTAGAGAATCGTTTGGTGAATCGGTACTCCAGTCCCAGATTGAGGTCTATTGTGCCGTCAATTTCCTTTGCAATAGGCATAACCTGATTCTCTTCGCCAATCTCGTATTGACAAGCCTTACGTTTGCTTATTGCATATATGTTGGCCTTTGCAATTATCTTGTTGTCAAGATTATACATTACATCAAACCCGATTGTGTAAGTTGGCATATGCCAAGCCTCAATCTGCTCTGACATATCGTAGATGAAATAGTTGCCCTTGAGCCCGATTTTGAACTTGTCGCTTGTCTTGTACGATATTTCACCCAAAAAGCGTGTCCGCATAATGTCGTCGTACACTACCATAAACTTGTTCTGAAGTTCAGTAACAGTGTCGTTTACGTAGAAATATTGATTGTCGATTTTAGAGTAGTCCACCTTGACGTTGAAGGCCACTTTTGAACTTATGTTGCCACGGAATCCTGCTGTCAGGTTCAGACGTGTTTTTGTTGGCAAAATGTTAAGGTCTGACAATACGTATGGATTCTCGTTATAGACGTCACTGTAGGTGTTGACTTTGTAGTTTCCGTTCACCTCAATGTAAGGAAGCAGGAAATAGTCGATAATGTTGTACTGCATACTTATGTCGGGGAAGAACGAGTATTTCTGGTCGCGTTGGTCATAGAATGTGCTCACTCCTATTTTTACGCGCCATTTGCGTCCGTATGCACCAACCCAAGGGTTGAAATTGATTACGGCGCAATTTATGTCGCCCTTGTTGGCTATGTTCAGTCCACTGGTGTTGTAGTTGTCGATAGTGCATTTCAGGCCAAGGAATTCCTTGTCGAGAAGATAACTGACAAAGCCGTCGAAATGCAGAATGTTGTCGCCTTTGCTGTCTTTGGTCTTGATACCGCTGTAACTCAATGTCAGACTATAGTCTATTAGACTTGAGTCGAGATTGTTTGTTGCAAGTTTTACTCCTACCGAATAATGATTGAGTGTTTGTTTCTCGATATCTTTCTTTTTTAGTGGGATTAGCGAGTCGGGTAAGTTCAATTCAGTGTTGTAGCCATAGTAATAGTTCGCCTTGTTGCCGTAGTCGGCATTGACGGTTGTCACAAGGCCGTTTTTGAAGAAGCGGCGTACTTGTCCGTTTGCGTTAAAGTTTGACAATCCTGCATATACGTGTTCGTCGGCTTCGTTCTTTACCTTGCCGTTGCTTGAGTTGTATTCAATGTTGGCATTCCAGTTCCAATTTTCAGAGCGTTGACTGCCAGTGTATATGTTGAGCATTGGCGATGCGTATGAACCGAATCCGCCTTTAAGATAGGCGTAGTATAGTTTTGGAAGCGGTTCGGCAACAAGTTTTGCTGGCTTGATTTGTTTTGGCTGATATTTAGTCTTGTACAATTCAAGTTCAGCGTCGTCATATTCAAATGTGGGCGTAACTTTTATTGTATCAACTATTTTAGGCAGTGAACTAATTTTATAGGCGTCGTTGATTACAGGCTCGTACGATTTTATGACCTTGACTTCCTGGTTCAGGTTGTTTTGTCCGAAGGCTGTAAAAGAGCCTAACAATATCATTGTCAGTATGTTTCCTTTAATCTGTCTCATCTGCTGTATATTGTTTATTCTTGTTCGTTATTTGTTGAGTCTTGTTCCGATGACTGTTCGCCAACTTGTTGTGTGTCAGTAGTATCGGTATTGTTGTCTTCCGCATTTACGTTAGATTCCTGCTCGTTTGTGTTGTCATTTTGTTCGGCAGGTTCGGTGTTGGTCGTTTCAACTGATTGTTCTCCAGTTACAGTGTCATTCGACTCTTCATTGACCGTTTCTGCTTGTTTTTCAGAATCTTGCTCTGTAGTTTGTTCGGCAGGTTCTGCAGTTTGTTCAACTGCTTGTTCGGCAGGCTGTTCAGCAGGTTCAGCCGTTTGTTCAGTTGAAGTTTTTTGGTTTGTATTTGATTGATTTTCATTATTGTCAATATTGTTTAATTCAACTGATACTTCAATTTCTTGCGTTGAATTGTCGTCAATGAATTTCACGTTTTCCTCATCGACAATGAGTTTGAGTTTTGCATTAGCTTCGTCAATTATGCCGTCGCTGTTGTCGCCATAGTTTTCAATGACACTTTGCAGGTTGGCTTTAGCCTGGAATCGGTCATCGCGTTTCAGGCAGATATCCGACAGCAGGAAGAATGATTTTGCAATCCAGTATAAGTGTGGCGAGCCTGACATTATCAGGTTGTTAATCTCATCTTCTGATTTTTGCAGTTCATTTTCTTCGAACAACATTCTGGCAACCATATACTGCGCTTCAGCACCCTCCTTGCTGTTCATATCTTGAGCCAAGATTCTGAACTGTGTAATGGCGGGGTCGAGTTGGTTAGTCTGGTAGTAACTTACGGCCATAATGTGGCGTGCGGTTCGTATTTGCTCATCTGTCACCTTGTCGGTAATGAGCAGTTTGCGTGCCGATTCAAGCGCATTGTTGAAGTTGCTGTCAGCAAATGCGTTTTGCATCATTCCTTCGCGTGCAATCATCAGGTTTGACTTCACGTCGGCGTTTTCTTCAAGTTTTTTGTACAGGTCGAATGCCAATTTGTAGTTTTTTTCGTTTTCGGCAAGTGTTGCAGCGCTTAACAGTGATGCTTCGGTGAAAATGCTTTTAGGTTTTTCAATTACAGCGAGAAAGTCGTTTTTAGCTTGTTCGTTGCTATGCAGTTTCAGGTTGCAGTCGCCACGGTAGTATGTGGCGTTTAGTGAGAACTTGCCTGTAGGGAATTTGTCCATATAACTGTCAAAGAGTCCTGCGGCTTCGGTCCAGTTGCCTGACATATAGACTTTTTCTGCGGCAGTGTAAGTCAATGAATCGCGTTCGGCAATATCTACATTGTCAAGGTTTCCACGGCTTTGCGCATAGTCGAAGTATTCATCAACCTTGTTCATGTCGACGTAAACGTTCTTAAGTGCGAACAAGGCTTCATCGGCCTCTGACGAGCCTGGATATCTTTCAATTACAGTCTTGAAATTGTCTATTGCCAGATAGTTTTGTCCGTCGGCATAGTATAGCAGACCAGTCTGCAACATCGATTTGACAACATAGGCGCTGTTTGGATAGTTTTTGGCAAGTGTCTTGAAATCGCTGATAGCCAATTGTGTCGAGTCAAGTATTGTGTAGGCCTTGCCCCTTTCAAACAATGCGTCGGCGGCGTAGCTTGATTCAGGATAGCGGTTCAGCAAGTCTGTCATCACGCTTATCTTGCCTGTCAGGTTCTTGTCGAGCCCCATTGCGAAACCCTTTTGGAACAATGCGTATTCAACGTCAAAGGTGTCAAGGTCGGCGGCCATTCCGTAGAACAGTACGGCATCGTTGAATTTCGATGAAACGAAGTAGCAGTCGCCTATGCGTATGTAACTGTCGGCAAGTTTGGCGGTGTCGGCTTCGGCTGGCTTTTCTGTGTATTTGCGGAACCAGTCGGCTGACTTTATGTAGTCTTTGGTCTTGAAATGGCAGTAGCCAATGTTGTAGTAGCAGGTTTTGTATTCAGGCATTGAATATGCGCCTGGCGTAGTCAGAAGCTGGTTGTAGGCATCGGCGGCGTCGAGGAAGCGGTCCTGTCGGTAAAGCGCTTCTGCTTTCCAGTAGTATGCAAGTGCGCGTATTTCCTTGTCGTATGCCTTGAGTGCGATAGCCTGGTCAAAGGCTTCAATCGACTCGTCGAATTTCAGGTTGTTGAATAGTTCCAATCCACGGAAATAGGCCACTCGTTGCCAGGCTGACTGCATTTCAGGTGTCTTGTTGACAATCTTGCTTATTGACTCTATGGCTGCCTGATAGTTTTTTGACGACAGATATACCTTGACAAGATATTCGTAAGCCTCGTCGTGGTGCAGTGAGTTCGGGTATAGTTCAAGATATTGGTTGAATGCCTTTATCGTCTCGTTGAATGGCGAATACGACAATTCGTATGACAGTTTTGCGTAGTTGAGCAATGCCTGTTCCTTGATGCGGTCGCTGAAATCGTATTTTGATGCCGACTGGAAGGCCATTCTGGCTTGTTCTTTCTGTCCAAGTTGCATATTGGCGTAGGCAATGTGGAAATATGCATTTTGTGTCAGGCCGTCGTCAACATTGGTGACGTTTGACATAGTGCTTATTGTTTGCTGGAAATCGCCAGTCTTGAAGTATGCGTAGCCCAATTGGTAAATGTCCTCGCGGGTGTAGTTGTCGGCCTTGCTCTTGTATGTCTCAAGATAAGGCAGAGCCTCTGTGTAGAGTTCTTTGTTGTAAAGGGCCTCGCCTACTATTCGCGACATTTCAGCCTGGCGTTTTGCATCGCTTTGCTCAAGCATCGACTTTCCAAGTTCGATGACCTTGTCGTCCTTGCCTTGAATAAAGTATATCTGCACCCTGTAGTAAGGCACTATCGGTGCAAATGTCGGGTCGTCTTCAATCTTCTTCAGATTGTTGAGCGCCGTCTCGTAATTCTTATTGGTATAAGCCAGGTGAGCGTAGAAGTAAATGGCGGGGCTTGTGTATCGGCTTTGCTTGTCGAGCAGTTCGTAGAACATTTTCGATGCCTTGTCGTACTGCCCAAGTTTGAAGTAACTGTAGCCTTTCTTGAAATACAGTTCGGCCAGTTGCTCGCTGTTAAGGTTCTGCTTCCAAACCTTGTCAAAATATTCAATGGCCTCTTTGTATTTGTTGACGCGGTATTGATAGCGTCCCATTTCGAAGTATGCGACGCGTGTGCGTGGACTTTCAGGATACTCGTTGATGAATTTCCCGATTCGGTATTCGGCATCGTTGTTGAAAAGTTCGAGTGCGCACAATGCACTGTAGTATTCGGCATCTGCCTTTATGTCGGTAAATTCGTTGCCGTAGTGTTTCACAACCCGTTCAAAGAACTGTTGCGCCTGCGAATACCTTTGCTTGTTGAACAAATCGACGCCTACGCGGTAGTCGTAATCCTCATCATTGTAGATTGGTGTCCTTTGTGCCGATGCACTGACTGCTGTTAACGAAATGATAACTGCCAAACAATTGGCTAATACTTTTTTGCGCATATTATTTTAAGCCATTAAACCGAAACCAAAGTAAACGGATTTGAACTTTCAGATTATGTCAGTCAAAGGTTTTAATTAACAATCAAGTGTTTATTAAATGAAGCATTTGTTTTGGCCCTGAACAACCTAATTGATAATTTTGGAAATTGTTAAGGTGGGTGTTTTTCGGCATCGGCCTAACGCAACAGAAGTTTTTACGCAGTCGCCCATATAAAGGCGATTGCAGAAACACCTTATTATTATGGACACAAAAATTCAACTTACGTCGGCGACAATATCACAGCCTGGCAATGTGATTCTGACCAACACCAACCTCAAAATCGACAGTGGTGAACTGGTATATCTTATAGGAAAAACTGGTAGCGGAAAGAGTAGCCTGCTCAAGACGCTATACGCTGAATTGCCTTTGGAAAAGGGTTCGGGCGTTGTTGCTGGATTCCAACTTGAAAAACTGCGTCGCAAGCAGATTCCGTTCCTGCGTCGCAAGTTGGGCATTGTGTTCCAGGATTTTCAGTTGCTCATCGACCGTAACGTGCACGAGAACCTGCTTTTTGTGCTCAAGGCCACTGGCTGGAAGAACAAGGTTGAGATTGAGAACCGCATTCAGGACGTGTTAAACAAGGTGGGCCTGTCGCAGAAGGGCTACAAGATGCCAAACGAACTGTCGGGTGGCGAGCAACAGCGTGTGGTCATAGCACGTGCCCTGCTCAACAACCCTGAAATAATCCTTGCCGACGAGCCTACTGGCAACCTCGACCCTGAAACCTCGCGTGGCATTATGAACCTGCTTATCGAAATCAGCCACAACGGACGCGCCGTAATCATCGCCACTCACGACTATGCCCTCATAAAGGAATTCCCTGGAAGGGTTATAAGGTGCGAAGATGCTTCGCTGACAGAGGTTACTGGCGATATGGCCAACTTGTCTGACAATGACAAGTGAAACAGGCCAATTAATCCATTTTAATTTTAGGGTAAAAACGGCATTTTCATTATGAAAAAACGGTTGTAAAAACGTTTTTTCGACAAAATAGTCCGTATAGATAAAGATTATCCAGTTTCGTGGGTAAAAACTGGCCATTCATAGTGTCGTCGAATGAAATTTCGCATTTGATACGCTAAATCATTGGTTCATCGATGATTTATTTTTCAAAAAATCAATCATTTTCATATTTGCATCGTTAATTGATGATAGATATGGAAGAGTCACAAATGAAAGTCATAAAGTAGCCTGTTGCCTAAAGTGGTAGCCAGGTTACTTTTGTTGTGGCTTTTTTGCTGTCTATTGAGAAATCTTATTATTTTGGTATGGAATTAACATTTTTAGGTATGAACACAATCGAAAACAAGCCGTCAGCATACAAGGTGTTGATACACATATCTGTATGGCTATTTATCCTTATTATGCCAGTGTTGCTCACGTTGCACAACAACTTTAATTTTGCTGTCATTCTTGAACATTGGTGGATACCTACCCTGTTTTATTTCATCATTTTCTACGTCAACTACCTGTTCCTTGTCGAAAATGTCTTTCTCGACAAGAAGAAAGTCGCATTCTTCCTCATCAACGCATCTATATTGCTGTTTTTGGCTTATTTAAACCAATCGGTGAAGCCAGCGTTGTTTCATCACCGCTTTTTTGTGCCACACCACAGGCCAATGTTCTTTGTCTATGGTATGTTGATGGATATCCTGACAATGATTCTTCCGTTGGTTCTGGCAATAGCATTCAAGATTTACGAGCGTTGGGAAGTTATGGAACGCGAGAAGCAGGAAAGCGCCAACGTGCAGTTGCAGACCGAATTGAAGCACCTTGAATACCAGATTCAGCCTCACTTCTTCTTCAACTCGCTCAACAACATCTACTCGCTAGTCGATATTTCGCCCGAACGCGCAAAGGAAACCATTCACAACTTGAGCAAACTTATGCGCTACCTGCTTTACGAGACCAACAGTTCGCTTGTTTCGCTCGACGGCGAGATTAACTTTATGACAAAATACATTGAGTTGATGAAGTTGCGCACTTCGGCCAACACCAATGTCGAGTATATCTTCCCTACCAATACAAACGGTATTATGGTTGCACCGTTGCTGTTCATCTCATTGATTGAGAACTCGTTCAAGCACGGCATCAACCCTATGGGCAAATCCGACCTCAAGTTTGAGATGCGCATCAACGGAACGGAAGTCATTTTCACCACACTCAATCCTTATGTTGAAAAGACAAGCGCTGACCTTTCTGGTGGCTCGTCGATTGGTTTGGAAAATATCCGCAAACGTCTTGAACTGCTTTATAAGGGCAAGTCGGAATTCTACTCGCGAATTGAGGACGACAAATATTACGCCTATTTATCTATAGATACAAAACAATAAATATATATTGCTATGGAACAGAAAATTACCTGTCTGATTGCCGATGATGAACCAATGGCTTTGGACTTGATTGAAAGTTATGTCAACAAGACACCGTTTTTGGAACTTCGAGGCAAGTGCAATAACGGTTTTGAAGTGCTTGACCTTTTGGCAAAGGAACAGATTGACTTGCTTTTCCTTGATATACAGATGCCTGGACTTAACGGACTTGAACTGTCAAAGTCGCTTCGCAAGAAAAACCGCGTGATTTTCACTACCGCATTCGACAAGTATGCATTGGAAGGTTTCAAGGTTGAAGCACTCGACTATCTGCTTAAGCCATTCGACTACAATGAGTTCCTAACATCGGCCAACCGCGCGCTTGAATGGTTCTCGTTGCAGAGTATGAACAAGCAACCGCTTGTCCGCGATGAATATATGTTTGTCAAGGCTGATTACAAGCAGATTAAGATTGACTACAACGATATTTACTATTTTGAGGGTTTGAAGGATTACGTGAAGATTTGGATGAAATCGCGCCCACGTCCTATCCTGACGCTTATGAGCCTCAAGTCGCTTGAAGAGACACTTCCTGCCGACAGGTTTATGCGTGTGCACCGTTCGTACATAATTGCGCTCGATGCCATTAAGTCGATTGAACGCAACTGTGTCATCATCAATGACCAGCCAATAGCAATTGCCGACAAGTACAAGGATATTTTCAACGAGTTTGTACAAAACAAGTCGGTTCAGTAGCAAATCGGATTCCCATTAACCATTTAAAAGAACGGGGTTGCAAGCATCTTGCAACCCCGTTGTGTTTTATGATTTATTACAAAAATTACCCCAAATACTTTTCGAGCAACGACATCATCTTTTTCAGTTTGATAGGCTTTGCTATAAAGTCGTTGCAACCAGAATCAAGCGCCTTTACCACGTCGGCGTACATTGCGTAGGCTGTTTGGGCAATGATAGGCACATTGGTGTTGAATGTGCGTATCTGCTGTGTCACGTCGTATCCGTTAATGTCGGGCAACTGTATGTCCATAAGAATTAGGTCAACCTTGCGGTTGATGCAGCAGGCATCGGCTACTTTGGCGGAGCTTATCGCGGCAACCAAAGAGTAGATCTCGGAATTGTTTACTATATTCTCGAAATACTGTCTCGGCAATGCCTGATAGTCAACTATCAATACGTTATAGCTCATAAGATGCTCTCCGATTTATTAAATGTCAGCTTAAGTTCGAAGTCAGGCGAGGACTTGATTTCCATTATGCCGCCTGCTTGTTCGGTGAGTTTGCGAAGGGATAAAAGACCGCCCTTCTCGCTCACGGTACCCTGAGGAGGATTGCCGTTATTGGTAAGCGTAACCTCCAAAACATCAGTTGTCTCGTAAATAGCGATGTATAGCCTATCGCCCTTGGCATGACGAAGAGTATTGGGGAAGCACTCGTGCATGGCCGTAGCGACTATGTGTTTATAAGGTTCGGCGGAAGGAAGAGTCCCGTCTGTTTCTATTTTAACACCCAGAGCCGCCGATGTATCCAGCATTAATTCATATTCGTCGTCAGGTACAGTGTCGGACTCCTGAAGAAGATAGCTTAAGTTTCGGTTGAGGCCTTCTATGATGGCGTCTTTCTCTGCTTCATCGTCGTCGCCTTCGGATTTTAAGATGTAGTGTTTCATCGACAGAAGTCCCGCGCCGAGTTCGTCGTGAATTT
>CALABN010000357.1 GCA_937885735.1 uncultured Bacteroidota bacterium
ATACTATTGTTCGGTAGAAATTATATATATTTGTTGTTGGGCAATACTTTGATGTTTCCTTTCAAGACGGATTGCTGTTTTTTTTACTAAACAAAAAACTATGAAGAGATTATCATTGCTAATGATGTGTTCGCTTATGATGTTGTCGGCTATGGCGGACGATTTTTATATTCAAGAAAGCCAAGAATATGCTTATGGTGTTAGTCGTATGATTGGTTCTATAGGTGTATTGAAACTACCAATTACAATACATGCTGGATGCAGATCTGAAAAATTAACCCCAACTCTATATAATGCATTTGACTATTTTGACGATATTGATTATTCTACAAATCCTTTTACAGATTGTAAAAGAGTGATAGGAATTCTTCCAGATACTATGAATTACTATTGCTTTGTTTGTATATGTCCAGATACAGAAGATCAATATGTTTACATTCTAACTTTTGACAAAAACTATCATCTTCTTGATAAGAAAAACATTACTACGCATTCTGATTGGGACGTCGTGTCATATGTGGTTAGTAATGAAAATTATGTGTCCATTGACTCGAGTCTAAACATATTGTATCACTTTAACTTTGTGACATATTATGCAGATGTTGATGATGATACAATTCTTGATTCATTAGCGCATAATGCACCTGTTGAGGATTTAAATATTGTGCATTTTGAGAATAGAGGAAAAATCGCAAACAATGGATATATATTGTATGATATAAAAAATGAAATAGATATGTCTAATATGCATTAATAAAAAACAAAACAACAGCCGACAATGATAATTGTCGGCTGTTGTTATTTATGAGGTGTAAAAAACTTCAAAACTCGACGTCCTTTAAATATTTTTTCAGCAGAAAGGCACAGAAGTAAGGAAATGTTATAATGCCATTGTTTACGCCAATATTTGCATTGGCTAATTTTATGCCTGTAGTAATGTCACCGTACTTGTCGCTTTCAATCAATGTCTTCATTGATTTGGCGTGTCCATTGGTGGCTTTCACCTCTATTGGCACAAGTGATTTTGTTGTTCTTGCAAAGAAGTCTTGTTCCAAAGTGGAATCTTCTCGTTTGTAGTAGTATAGCCCATATCCTGATTTTACAAGTGCTTCGGCTACAATGTTTTCATACAGTGCACCCTTGTAAACTCCAAAATTTTGATTTGCGCGTAGGTCTTCTTGCGATTCTTCGTCTAAACTGGCAACGAGAAGACCTGTGTCACTGAAGTATATTTTATATTTCGATTCGTCGTAGTTGCCACGTAATGGCAATTCGGGGAAATTCATGCAGTAACATATATTTATTATGCCAGCGTCGTTTAGCCACTCTACGCATCCCCAGTAATCCTTGAATCGTGCACCTGTGGCAACCTTTGATATCTGGAATTTCTTGTTGTCCTTTGCCAATTGAACAGGTATGTGGTTGAACACATTTAGAATGCGTGTCTGTTCTATGCCACTGGCATATTTGCGTACATCTTCCTTGTAGTCGAGTAGAATTTGGTTCTGCATTTGCAACACATTTTCAAATGTTCCCTTTTCAATATAGTTGGCAACTATTGCTGGCATACCGCCCGTAATACAGTAGTCATTGAACAATTTGGAGTAGACATTCATCTGTGTGTCGGAAAAAGGTTTCATTTGACGCATGTTTTCCAACATTTCGGTAGCTGCTTCTTTTCGACTTTTGGCCCACAAAAATTCTTCAAAATCCAATGAATGCATCACGTAGTCTTCTTTATAGCCCACGCTGTTGCTTTCTATCATTTTGTAGTTGATGCCCAAAAGTGAGCCACTGCAGATTACGTCATAACGGCCGTCTATGGCGAAGAATTTTAGCGAAGTTGCAATGTCAGGAAACATTTGCACCTCGTCGAAGACTATCAATGTGTTTCCAGGAACGAATTTTGCCTTGTTGTTCAGAAGGGAGATGTTTTTTGTTATCTCGTCAGTGCCATATCCGTCTCTGGTGATGTTTTTATAGGCCGGTTCTGACACAAAATTGATGATTATGCAACTTTGGTAGGTAGTTCCGAATCTTGTTATCGATTCGGTTTTGCCTATTTGTCGTGCGCCCTTTATTATCAGTGGTTTCTTGTTGGCAGACGTCTTCCATTCCTCGAGATACCTGTCTATTTTTCGTCCTAAATACATATATAAATATTTTATATTGCAAATATATTAACAATCAGTGTATTGACAAAAATATGAGCGAAAAAAGTATGTATGAATACAAAAAGATGAGCGAAAAATATACATAAGAATACAAAAAGATGAGCGAAAAAAACATTCAATGGGTTCCGCAGACTTGTGTAGCCGACGTGCCACAATGAGTCAGCGCCTTTGTGTGGCCGTAATAGGTGAGGCGCTACAAATCTGCCGATGTATAGCCAATGGCTTTCTTCTTGTAATCGTTATTTCAGCATGCCATATACATATCTCACACTGTCGGCGTATTCCTCGTCGGTTGTGAGGTGTTCGACAATCATTGGCATATCGGGATTAGCCTTCTCGGCAAGACGGATGTATCTCTTTAGGTCGAGAGAGCCTTCGCCGCAGGCACATTCCTGAAGTTGGAAGGTATATTCTTCCTTCAGGCGTATGTCCTTCAGGTGGCAACTGCAAATGAGGCCTTTCAGTTTTGCAAAGCATTCGTCAAGGAATTTGTCGTTGAAGAAATAGCGTTCGGGCGATGTAATCATATTGACTACATCGAGATGAGCGCCGAACTGTGGACGGTTGACATCCTTAATGAGGCGAAGAATCTCGTCGGGACTGCTTGGAATCATCCAAGGCATTGATTCTATGCAAAACTTGGTATGCTGTGGCTTGTCGGTGTCGATAATCTGACGGATCATATCTACAGCCATTTCCCAAAGTTCGCTACTGAAATTGTCGCGATAGCCCCCGTCCCAACGAGGGCCATACGGTGTGCCCACAACATTGACGCAGCAGATTGCTCCGATACGGTCGGCCATTCGCAACTGATTGATGGCATAGTCAATCCAACGAGCGCGCTCATCGGGATCAGCGGCAAGGGTATTGCGCCAAACACCCACTTCGGCAATGACCAGTCCGGCCTTGTCAGCGGCTTCCTTGTATGCCATATACACATCCTCGCCAGCCAGATAATCGACAGGGAAGTTTACACATTTCAATCCAAGGGCCTTATGTTTTGCCGCCCAATCTGCGGGAGACGAATGCTCCAAACGTGAAGAAATTCCTAATAACATAGTGTTTGCTTTGTGCTTTTTATTGATCGCCCTGCGGGCTCGACATCTTAAACAACATCTATTATAAAATCGAGAAACAAAATCTTTGTTCGTGGCTAAAACTTACGTTGATGCAAAACTGAAGCATCCATTTCGCTGAGTTTATGCACTCCGGTTCGTGCCATAGTGCTTGCAAGTTCCGCTGTCATTTCATTGATACGCTGCGACACGGCATCCGAACCGTTCTTCAGCAATGGTATGAGATGACGACCGACAGAGACTGCCTTGGCTCCTAATGCGAGGCACTTATAGGTATCCAAACCACTGACAATTCCACAATCGACAAAGACATCGACATCGTGGCCTACTGCCTTGAGGATATCGCCTATCATCATCAATGGTGGCACAGCATACTGCATGATGCCATGATGGTGTGAAACGACTATTCCCTTGCAACCCATCTTGGCGCATTTCTCTGCATCGCGGGCACTCAAAACGCCTTTAACGACAAATGGAACGCCTGCCGCCTGTGCAAACTCTGCCAGTTCTGCCGACGATTTCGGGCGCAATGGAATACCGAAACAACTATCGTAGCCGCCGTTTCCGTTGAATGCATGGTCAATATCCATGCCCACCGCAACGCATCCAGCCTTGACGGCATGCTCTATCTTACGGAACACTTCGCGGTTGTCGGCGTATGGCTTGACAATCTTTACCGACTTTGCACCGGTTGCAATGATATCCTCCAACTCCTGGTCGTCGCCCATACCGACCCAATGAAGCGTGTCGCTCTTGGCAGCAGCCTCGGCATAGACAATCATCCCATTTATGGCTTTCTCCTCGATAAAACTGGCACTCTCCTTCCCTCGTGAGCCGAGATGCGAGAGGGCAGCTGTCATGATTGGGGTGGAAAACTTGTGGCCAAAGATTTCAATATCGGTTGATGGAAGGTCGGAATCGATATAGCGCGGCTCAATAAGCAACGAGTCAAAGAAATCGCGAGTTATTTTGTCAGAAGAAGATGTGAACATATCTAATTAAAAATTAATAATTGTGAATGTATAATTAAGAATTTCAATTTCTTAGTGCAATGGCTTTATTAATCTCGTCCATTTTTTCGTCCGATAGTTCATACTTGCTGATGACAAACAGACCGAGCAAGAGAAGAATGGCCGGGATGATGGTTACGAGCCATAGAATTCCTTGTTCTGCAAGCAGCGACTGCTTTGGCAGATGAGCGTCGAATCCAACGCAAGCCAATACAAAGCCTGGAATGACACCACCAAGAGCCATGCCTGCCTTGAGGAAGAGACACGTAATGGCATTCACAATGGCGGCTATCCTGCGACCTGTGGTATATTCGCCGTAGGTCACCACTTCTGGCACTAATGCCCACATATAGCCAGTAGCTACAAGCACACCAGAACTCTTGATTAATTGCATGATATAAAGTGCGATGACATGTTCGCGAAGGGAAGGTATTGTTGCTGAGAAATA
>CALABN010000358.1 GCA_937885735.1 uncultured Bacteroidota bacterium
AAAATCAACCTGTCGGCAATAATCGCATTTGTAGTCGGAACCGCAGTGGCCTTCGGGCTGTCAATGATGAATCCTGCCACAGAGGACAAAGCCTTCTGGTATCTGATAGTATGCGGGGCTGTGGCCGTATGCAGTATGATTCTGCCAGGTCTGTCGGGTTCGTTTGTGCTGATACTTATGGGCAACTACCATTTGATAATGATATACGCCGTGTCGCATTTCGATATGTCGATATTGGTGCCAGTGGCAATAGGCGTTGTGGTTGGGTTGCTCGCATTCTCGCATTTCCTGTCGTGGTTGCTTGGCAAGTACGAAAAGCCTACAATGGCACTTCTTACAGGCTTCATCTTTGGCAGTCTTGGAACAATTTGGCCTTGGAAAAACGAGGTACACCTTATGCAGGACGGTGTCGAGTTGCTCAAGAACGGCAAGCCCATAATTCAGAGTTACCAAATGTATTTCCCGCAACAATTCAACGCTGAAGTGGCTGTGGCCATATTGCTGATGATTGCTGGAATGGTGGCGCTTTGGGCACTTGAACACGCATCGGAAAAGACAAAATAGGACTAACTTTTTTTTGAACTGATATGGCAATGCAAACATTTGGTTTGGTCGGCAATCCGCTCGGACACTCTTTTTCGCAGGATTATTTTACCAAAAAATTCAGCACTGAAAATATTGATGCACAATATCTTAATTTTCAGTTGGAAGACATTTCAATGCTTGAGTCGAAAGTGCTGTCGGTGTCAGGCATTTGCGGATTCAATGTTACAATTCCGTACAAACAGGCCGTGATGCCATATCTCGACAATATTGACGAAGTGGCGCAAAAGGTTGGTGCAGTGAATGTTGTCAAGGTTGTTGGAGGTGAGGGTAAGATTAAGTTGCGTGGCTACAATTCCGATGTTGTAGGTTTTGAGAACTCGCTCAAGCCATTGCTGAAAAGTTGCCACACAAGTGCGTTGATACTCGGTACAGGCGGTGCGTCAAAGGCTGTCAGATACGTGCTCGAGAAGTTGGGCATTGAGTACAAGTATGTGTCGCGCACGGCTTCCGACGGAATTTATGGCTATAACCAACTGACGCCAGAAATCATCAGCCATAATAAATTGATTGTCAACTGCACGCCACTCGGGATGTCGCCAAAAGTGGATGCTTGTGCCGACATTCCATATTCAGCGATAGGCCCGCAACACCTTTGCTTCGACTTGATTTACAATCCTGAAGTGACATTGTTCCTGCAAAAGGCGCACGAGAAAGGCGCAACAATCAAGAATGGCTTGGATATGCTTATTGGTCAAGCCGAACGTGCTTGGGAGATTTGGAACGAGTAGGGGAAATCTGTATTGTTGTGTTTCCCGTATCTTGTTATATGCCAATTATTTTGCCTTCTGCCAAATCATTTCCCAAAAGAAATGTTGCGTAATGTGGAATAGTTAGGATTTGATTGCAAGCGTCATATCCAAAATTGCCATTACATATTTTGATTGCCAGTCCTTTGGGATTTGTACTTCTGAAATCTTCCAGCGAGTTTAATTTGCCAGAGCCTTTTTTTACGTCAATTGGGATAGCCAACCCATTGTTTTCAACTATAAATTCGAATTCGTGAGTTTGCTTTCCAACCCAATAGTAGAGTGGAATACCCTTTGCCATAAATTCGTCGGCAACGTAGTTTTCGTAGAATATTCCCGATAGTGTGTTTCGTTTTTCACTGACAAAGAAATTTGATTGATTCACATTGCTTTGATATGCAAACAAGCCTTCGTCGGCAAGGTAGAGTCTGAAAAGGCCCTCGTCTTTTTCCATTAGTGGCAAGGTCACCTTGCCAGTCAGTTTCCTGCATCTATATGTTATGTGTGCCAATTCAAGCCATTGATATGCATTGAAATAGTCGCGGTTTGATTTGCCTTTTTCTATTATCGAAATCTTGAAGTTTTTGTTTCCCTTGTTCAGTTGAGCGAAGATGTTCTTGTATATGTTCCGTGTTTTTAAGATGGTTTCGGCCGATATGTTGTAAGTGTCCATATCGGATAGGTAGTTGCTGTAAACTGACTTTATGACTTTCGAGGCTTCAACATACGAGCGTTCTTCCAGAAAAACGTTAAGGGCTTCTGGTAGTCCGCCAATTGTCAAAAATTCGTGTAGAAGGTTCATTGCCAAATTATGCTCATAATCCTTGAGCGGATGTTTGCTAACGTATGCTTCTTCTATTTTCCCTTTTAGCACTGGGTTCGTGTTGATAAGATATTCTTCAAATGTAAGAGGATATATATACATTGAGTCGATGTTGCCGACTGGAAACAGAAAGCCAGAATTCAATCCGTCTTTATGCTGTCGGATGGATAGCCTTACCATAGAGCCTGTTGCAATCACAGGAAGTTCTGGATGGTCTTGGCAAAAATATTTCAGTGCCGATAAAACTTGATGACATTGTTGTACTTCGTCGAAAATGAGAGGCGTGTTGTTGCTTATCCGCTTCCCATATCTTGTTTCTATATATGATAGATATGTATCGCAATTGGCTGTCTGTGAGAAAAAACGGCAAGCATCATCGTCTTTTTTTAGGTCGATATATACATAATCCCTGAAATGCTTTTTTGCAAACAGATTTTTGACTAGGTATGTCTTCCCAACCTGTCTTGCACCCCAAACAACAAGAGGTTTCCGTCTTTTGTTGTTGTACCAATTTATTATCTCTGTTTCTTTGATTCTTTCCATTGTTATGTATATTGATGATATTTACTTATATACAATGCAAATGTACAAGTTTTATGACAAAATACAATGTCTGAAATACAAGTTTTATGAGTAATATTATATTCTCAAATACAAGTTTTACGAATGTATTTATCATTCCAAATACAAGTTTTATGAGGATAAATGTGCTTGAATAAGATTTTTTATTTTGGCATTCCAATCTTCATTACTTTCGCGCCCGAAAAAAATTAAGACTTATGTGGTTGTTGTTTGCGCTGTTTTCAAGCGCTTTGCTCGGTTGCTACGATATTTTCAAGAAAGCCTCGCTCAAGGGGAATGCGTTTATTCCAGTTTTGTTTGTCGCCACCCTCACTGGGTCGGTGTTGTTCACCATTGTCCTGACGCTGTCGCGCAGTGGTTTGGTGGCAGAGGGTGGTTTGTTTTATGTTCCGCAGATTACCCCGCACGAGCATCTTCTTTACTTCATTAAGGCAGTTCTTGTTGGCAGTTCTTGGATATTGGCTTACAAGGCGTTGAGTCAGTTGCCTATAACCATTGTCGCGCCAATCCGTTCCACAGGGCCAGTATGGACGTTGGCAGGCGCTTTGCTCATTTATGGCGAACGTTTCAATGGCTGGCAGTGGTTAGGTTTTGCCATAGTCATCTTTTCATCGTACCTTTTTGCAAGGGCAGGCAAGAAGGAAGGTATCAACTTCAAGAGCAATCGTGCCATTTGGGCCATTGTCGGAGCCACATTGCTCGGGTCTATGTCGTCGTTGTTCGACAAATATCTGCTGGCTCATTACGACCGTATGGCCGTTCAGACTTGGTATTCTATGTATATGGGCGCATTTATGCTGATACCGCTGATGTTTTGGTTGCCAAAACGCAAAATGGCCCCATTGTTCCAATGGCGTTTCATCATTCCAATGATAGGCATTACCCTGTCTGTTGCCGATTTTATGTATTTCTATGCACTGTCGCGACCAGAGGCGTTGCTTGGCGTCGTATCGGTGATAAGGCGCAGTAGCGTTGTGCTGGCGTTTTTGCTTGGTGCCGTGATATTCAAGGAGCATAACCTTAAGGCAAAAGGCATTGCCCTTGCGGGAATAATCATTGGAGTCTGTGTGTTGGTGCTTGGCAGTTGATTGTCACTGCCTTTGACACACCTTTAATGTTTATTCAGCCCGTTTGGCGCGTTCCCAATTAACGCTTTGCGTGTTTCGGCAGAATCGCCACAATCCCATCCACATCGCCTTGTTGGCCAGGTAGAAATAGTATGGTATGTACAGCCAACTTGCACCTACTTTTTTGTCCTTGAGGGTGAATCCAATGAATGAGACAAGGTAGAATGCGGTCTGCAAAATCAAAGTCCACGTGTAAATGTTGCAGATGTCAAATTCGGCATTCCAGGTTAGCCAGATGTTGATAGGAATTAGCAATACAAGGGCGACTGGAACTACAGCCCAACGCATCACTTTGTGTGAAAGGTATTGAAAAGTTAGCATTGGATGCCTTGCAATGTTGAACAGACCGCCCAAACGCAACATTGTCTGAATGCTTCCAGCGGCGATGCGTACTTTGCGTTTCATCTCTTCGTCAATGTTTTCCGAAGGTTTTTCAATGGCGCAGGCTTTCGCCGAATAGCCAATCTTGTAGCCAGTCAGGGCGATGCGGAGCGATATTTCAAAGTCGTCGAGCAGGGTGTTGTCGGCAATGGGTTGGTAAAGGCTTTTGCGCATAGCGAAAAGTTCGCCCGCGGCGCCAATGGTGGAGCCTGCAATGGCGTCGTTACGCTTTATCCACGACTCGTACCGCCAATATGCGCCCTCGCCTGACGATGCGGCGTTTTCCCTGTCGTTTCGCAGAATGCGTTTCTCGCCTGCCACACAGCCTGTTTCGGGATTTTCAAACAATCGCACTATTTCCTTGATGCTATCTGTGGAAAGCATTGTGTTGGCATCGGTGAAAATGACTATGTCGGTATCCACAAATTCGAGTCCGCGCTTCA
>CALABN010000359.1 GCA_937885735.1 uncultured Bacteroidota bacterium
GGAAAGTAACACATAATGTTCGCAAAAATATTGAACTGCAACCAATTGAAGATTTGGTGCTAATCCATCGCAAGGTGAAGGTGGAAGTTCCAGTATCAAAGTTTACCGAATCGATGATAACTGTGCCAATCACTGTCATAAACGAGTCAGCCGATCATAAGTTAAAGTTGATGCCTAACGAGGCAGTTGTCCGTTTTTGGGTGTCTATCAACGATTTCTCGCGTGTCAACCAGTCCGACTTTAAAGTTGAGGTTGATGCAAGTCAGATTGATTCGCTGATTGGCCTTCAGTTGCCTGTTGACATTTCTGTAAAGCCACAAAATGTCTTTAATGTCCAGGTCGAACCGCAAATTGTCAATTTTGTTTTAGAGTCTAGATGATAACAATTGGTCTGACAGGCGGAATAGGAAGCGGCAAGAGTTACGTAGCCCAAATGTTCGCTAAAAACGGCATTCCGTGCTACGATTGCGACAGTCGCGCCAAAATGCTGAACAATACGAATGACGCCATAATAGGCGCAATTACAGAACGTTACGGCAGTCAGTCTTATGTCGGCGGTCAACTCAACAGGCCATATATCGCTCAGAAGATTTTTTCCGACAAGCGCGAGCTGCAATGGATGAACGCACTTGTACATCCTGTTGTACGTGCCGATTTCATTCAATGGCGCAGTCAGCAGACGGCAAATATTGTTTTGGTCGAGTCGGCAATACTGATTGATAGCGGGTTCGATGATGTTTGCGACAAGATAGTTGTGGTTGACGCACCAATTGATTTGCGATTGGAAAGAGTTATGCAACGTGATTCCACAACTCGCGAACAGGTTTTAAAGCGTATTGGTAACCAAATGGATAGTAAAGGCTTGGTTGCACGAGCCGATTATGTAATTGTCAATAACGGCATCACCGACATAGCATCGCAGGTTGATTCAATATTGGGCAGTATTCGATAGTCGGCAGGCTCATAGATGAAAAAAACAATTAAAGGATATGAAGTACAGAAAGTGGATTGGTGGAGGTTTGGGCTGGGTTTTGGGAGGCCCGCTTGGAGCAATTTTAGGTTACCTTTTAGGTTCCGCATTTGACAAGTCGGATTTCAGCACGTCTGGTTCAAGACCGAATCAGGGATATGGAAATCCTGCATATCAGCGACAGACCACGTCTCGAAACGATTTTATGGTCAGCCTGGTAGTGTTGACAAGCGCCGTAATGAAGGCCGACGGACGTGTTACCAAGGCCGAACTCGACTACGTCAAGCAGTTCTTTGTCCAGCAATTCGGAATAGAAGCGGCAACTGACGGAATACGTATGTTGCGCGACATCCTGAAAAACAACATTCCTGTCGATGATGTTGCGCGACAGATTGGCCAACATCTCAACTATGCAAGCAAACAGCAACTCTTGCATTATCTTTTCGGAATCTCAAATGCCGACAGCCAAATACATCCGAATGAGGTGAATCTTATCGCCAATATTGCAGCCAATATGGGTGTGAGCGACACTGATTTCAAATCTGTCAAGTCAATGTTCATCAAGGATTCCGCTTCGGCCTACACCATTTTGGGCATCTCGCCAAGCGCAACTGACGACGAAGTCAAGAAGGCGTACCGCAAAATGGCTGTCGAGAACCATCCAGACAAAGTATCCTATTTGGGCGAAGATGTGCAGAGAGCAGCCAAGGAAAAATTCCAGAAAATCAACGAGGCTTACGAGACAATCAAGAAAGAACGTGGAATGAAATAGGCGTTGAGTCAAATATTATAGACAAATAATTAGGTTAGCACCTAAAAACTTGATTATATTTGGCGCATAAATCACAATTTTACTTTTATATATATAATGAAATCTATCAAGGTTTTAGCCGTGCTTGCATTTTTGACAGTCGGCACAATTTCTAATTGCTTCGCTCAAGGTTGTTTTGCATCTGAAAGCAAGAATTTGACTTTTTATATGTCAGCATTGGCATTGTTTTTTGCATTTGTTGCACTAATTATTTCGATAATTGCAAGTCGCAGGTCAAGGTTGAAAATGGTCAATACGGCCGAAGATTTCAGGCTTATGCTTGAAAGTACCAAGAATACTATCGACAAGAATGTCAAGAATTTGCGCCGCGAGATGCAACGCAATTTCCAGAATGTTCCAAAGAATGATAGTGCAAATGGCGCCGAAAAGACCGAACGTCCGAAACCAGTACAACGTCATCGTCGTCCTTACCGACGCCCCCAGTCAAATGATCAGGCTCAGGAACAGACAAGTGCTGAACCACAAAATGAGCCAAAAGCAGAATAATGATTCGACCCGCCAACATATGTAAAGGCGATAGGATTGGCATTGTTGCACCTGCCAGGTTCATTCCTGAAGATAAATATCTTGCAATATGTCAATTTGTTGAAAAGCAAGGTTTCGTGCCAGTATTGGGGCGGACAACATATCTCACTCACGGTATTTTTGCAGGCAGCGATACCGAACGTGCAGCCGATTTGCAGTCGATGATTGACGATGATGACATAAAGGCAATTCTTTGTGTCAGAGGTGGTTATGGTTGTATCAGGATTATTGAAAGTTTGAATTTGGAACCATTGCTCAAGAAACCTAAATGGATAGTCGGTTTCAGCGATGTCACGGTTCTTCATTCTGCATTGTCAAAAATCGGCGTGGCAAGTCTTCACGGGCAGATGCCGGTAAACTTCACAAAAGAGAACTCAAGTGCCGATTCGCTTTTCAGTGCACTGCAAGGCAATCGTTGCGAATATTCGTTTGAAGGTTTTGGCAACAGGAAAGGCGACGCCGAGGCCGAAGTCGTAGGCGGCAACCTGTCGATACTTTGCTCGCTGATGGGCACGCCGTATCAACTCGACACATGCAGTAAAATCCTTTTCATTGAAGATGTGGGCGAGCCGCTTTACCGAATCGACCGAATGATGCAGCAACTGAAAGTTGCCGGAGTGCTTGAACATCTTGCGGGCCTTGTTGTCGGCTATTTCACCGATGCCGAAGACAGCACGCCGTCGTTCGGAATGAGCGTGGAACAAATAGTTATGGATGCAGTTCCCAATTACGGATATCCTGTTGCATTCGGATTCCCGGCAGGACATCAACAGCCAAACTTGCCGTTGCTTTTTGGTTGCAAGGCAAAATTTGTGTCAGGCGCCACAACAGGTAAATTATCATTTTTATGAGCGAGCACAACGATATCGGACGCAATGGCGAAGACGTTGCAGCAGCTTTTTTAGTGCAGATTGGCTACAAGCTGGTGGATCGCAATTGGCGTTTTGGACCTAAAGAGATTGACATTATCGCCATTGACGGCGAAACAATGGTTTTTGCTGAAGTCAAGACACGTTCCACACTTGCGTTTGAACTGCCGCAGGAAGCCGTTACACCCAAGAAGATGCGCAATTTGGTTGAGGCCGCCGATGCATATCTGCAACAACACGACATTCAGCTCAACAGCCGCTTCGACATAGTGTCGGTGCTCAATGGCAATCCACCCAAGGTGTTTGAGCATTTGATTGATGCATTCCAGGCCAACGACCTTATATAAGTCGATATGCGGTTCCAAAAAACAGGAATTACATTTCCGTATATCATCATCAAGAATTATTTTCGCAAAACCTAAATA
>CALABN010000360.1 GCA_937885735.1 uncultured Bacteroidota bacterium
TTGGTTATCTGCCTGTTATCGGTGCCATCAATGTTAACTGCGAATATTTCACGGTTGCTCTTGTTGGCCTCTACGCTGTAATATGTGACTCCGTACAAGATACATTTGCCATCGGGGCTTACTTGCGCATCGGCAAGACGTCCGAGAGCCCACAAGGCTTCTGGCGTCATCCTGCCATTTTCAACTTTCAGTTCGCTTCTGCCAATGATTGGCTCGTCGTTTGAACTGCACGACGTTAGTGCTGCTGACACTGCCATAACTGCCATTAATTTGAATTTCATGATAAACAATAGTTACTTATTATGTCGCCAAATTACCACAAATAAGTCATTAGGACAATTAAAATATAACTGCCTTCAAGAAAATGACAGAAGATTTATTGGCTATTTCTCTACAACCACAATCTCGCAACGGCGGTTTTGAGCACGGCCGTCTTCGGTTTCATTCGATGCGACAGGACGTGTATTGGAATATCCCATGTATTTAACACGGTTGTAGCCATTGGCAATCAAGTAAGATGCTATCATACGGGCACGTTCCTGAGCGATATCCTTTGTTCCTCCAACTTCCGTATCATCAGCATGTCCATAGACTGCAATTCTGACAGAAGGGTTCTGTTTTAGCACACGCAACAGACGTTCGAGTTCAGGGAATGCCACAGGCCTGATTTCAGTACTTCCTGGTTCAAACGTCAAGTTCTCCATTGGGATAAGAGAACCTTCGGTGATTTGTTTCAACATAATGTCCTTTTCCGAAGACGAGAATGTGAACTCTTGCTTCTCAAGAAGTTTCTCCGCATAGAACCAATATCCTGGCGCACTTACCTCAATACTGTAATTGTCACCAGCCAAGAAACTCATGTTATACATGCCTGTCTTGTTGTTGGCCACATCCTGTGCAATAGTCCTTCCATCTCCATTCAAAATGTTGACCTTTGCAGCAATCGGCGCCAATGTTGTTGCGTCCTTAACCACACCCGACAGGTTTGCTCGCCTGATGATTTCAATGGCGTTGTCCGAATCGCCGATGCCATACTCCTGCGATTGTGTAAAGTTTACCTTGCGGCGTTTCTCATTGAACACGAAATTCAACTCAAACTGACGATATCCATTCAATTGAACCTCAAAGTTATTCTGTTCCAATTCAAAGTTCTCATAGAAAATATTGTTCACCTTGACATTATACTTGTCAACTGTTGGAACATATATTGTGTAATTGCCTGCATTGTCAGTCAATGTACTGTAAATATGGCCTTTTGTGTCCTCTGCTGAAACTTTCACATTGCCAATATTGATTACACCAAGATTCGACAATTTAGAACGATTAAGGATAACCTTTCCAAACAACTTGTTATTCTCCCGGAAAGGAATCTCTAATTTCATATTCTTCTCGATATAAATGTTTTGCTTGCTTACATCGCTTGTAAAGGCACCTTCTATGTTGCCCATTGGTGTATATTCTATTGTATAGAATCCTTCAGGGACATTGTTGTAAACTACACGTCCGTCTATATCGGACATAAGTTCGACTGGCATGAACGATCCTGCGGCATCTTCACTAACATCATGTGTTTCATCCAAGTAAATGCTGAACAAGACGTCTTTTATGCCTGGTTCTTCCGGATCTTTGACACTATTGCCATTCAAATCCTTGAAGAATGTTATATCCAAATCGGCATACTTGTAACGTGGCTGGTTAGCGTTTATGTCCTTGCGCAAGCGTGCTTCAACATACGAACCCTGGTACTTGTATCGGTCTTCTGTGACGACATCGTATGTAGATGAGAAATTCCATGTATGTGTCAAAGTAAATTCCCATGTCTTGCCTGGATATATAATCAAATCGGAGCCTAGATTTATACGTGTTGTCTTTTCCGATATGTCATACGAAACTGTTGAACGGTTAACAAATCGCACAAAACGTGGCAACAGATAAAAATCAAGATATGGATTGGCACGGACAACTCGCTGGTAACCATTCCTTGTAAAATTAGAGAATTGTTGTTGCAATGAGTTTGGGCCATGGTAATAGTTCAAATATACACCCCATATATTAGACCGATAGTTAGCACTTGCCTGCAATGAAAACCATGACTTGTTGACTCGTGCTGAATCAAAAACATGACTATACTTTGTTGCGAAGTTAATACCTGTCTTAACCATTACAGAAACAACATCTTTATTATGGCCTCTAGCGCGCACAGTTGCCAATGCCATAGCGTTTCTTGTTTTAAAATCCGTTTCCCTATATTTTGAATTGAAATTATAACCATATCTAGATTCTGTCAATGCACCAATGCCATATACGACGGATTTAGAAACATTAACATTGTATGTCATTCTCAATTCATCAAAATCGACCTCCACCCTTGGTGCTATGCTATCACGGACGTATCGAACCTGCTTATTATCTGTACGGTTATACAATAACAGTAAATAATTGTAATCGCTCAAATTCTGGCGAATTTGACTATTTACTTCCAAACGTCCGCCATAACGACCAGCAAATTCTGGTTGTCCATAATATAATATGCCATTAATGAATGTGTTTTTAATATTATTTGAATAACGAGCATCAATGCCAAAACCAGACTGTTTGCTCAATCGAGTGGAATTATTCCAATCAGTAGTTGTTGCCGACAATGTAAGGCTTAACCTTCCTAACTTTTTATGCGAAGTGCCACCATGAATGAATGCACCCTTGATTTGCTTACCATTATCAATGTCGTCACTGAATGCGCCTCCAACCTCCAACTCACATAATCGAGACTTATGAGCCAAAGACACGGCATAGTTGTTTTTATTGGAATACATTGATATTTGCTCTAAAGCCTTTAACGTAAAATTGCCTATAGACTGACGTATCATTACTCCTCTACCATACAAACTGACAGCCATTATCTGCTGAATGTCTCCAAGTGTCAAGTACGTCCCTGTTTGTCGGTTGTTATATGTCAATTCAAAGCGACCTTGTTTCCAAGTCTTATTCATATTGTCGAAATCGACCTTACTCATTTGGGCACGCAAATGAAATTCCCCACCGCGTTTCAATAGCAAATTTGCCATAACATTTGCACCAAATGACGGCTGAGCGTCACCAATCAAATCACGTCCAATAAGTTCAACGCTCAACATTGTATATGATGAAGGAACCTCATTGTAATATCTATTAAGCAGTTCCCTAGCCCACAAGGTCGTATGCATTGTTGTATCTTTTGTTGAAACCTCAACCTTGATTCTGTTAAACTTTTGGATATCGGCGTAACTTGATGTTTGTGAAAATATAGGCAAAGAGACAACTGTGTCGTTATACGATTTCAATGTAAACTCTTCGCGTTGTACGCCATTTAGTCCACCTGATGTGTAGATGTCATCCCCCAAATCATAATTCAGATAGAAAATCTCATCGGTGTTGCCATTGTTTGCAAATCGCAATTGAACCTCGGCATTCTTCTTTTGCTGGTCCATATATATTGTTCGTTCTTCTGGGCGGAACAAAACATTTTTGACTTTAGGAACATTTACAAAACTATATACAGTCTTAAAAGGTGTTCCCTTTTGATCGGTTAGCGAGGCAACTATTGAATAGCCAATCTCGCCTTGCGCCGTGAGGGCAGCGGCTGCCCGAAATGGAATTAAAATTGAATCGTGTGGTTCGACTGTGTACTGCTGATGTTTGTCGCCCATAAACGACCAATCAACAGGATAACTGAAATTTGTATAAAAAGTTACTCTCTGAGACGTAGGGTTTTTAACTGTCAAGGCATTGAAGAATGTTGTTTTTGAGGCTGCCTCTATTTTCTTCTTTAAAAAATCAACTTCAAGTTTATCTTGAGCATTTTCAAAAAAATAAAACTGAGAGTATGAAGTTGTGACAACACTCCATAGCAAAAATGTTAGCAGAAATTTGGACAACTGCTTCATTTTATCTTGACTTCAATGTAAACACCAAATCTGTCGAGAAATAATCACTTGAATAGCCAAACAATTCTTTGTTTGTTCCTAATTCGTACGACAAAACAACATCCTCAACCGCATCCTTCACATCCATACCCGGCAGCCACTCTGCTATTAGCGATTCTCCGATCCCCAAAACTGCACTTTTTTCTTTTCCCGCACATTTAGAATTTATCTTCAACACACTCAACGGCATAGTAACAGTACCGTAATCTGGCATAAATAATTCAGTTGCAGCATTAACCATCAATTCCCACCCCATGCTTGATGTGTTTGGGGTACCATCCTCATTTACATCAGAATAATATACTCGTATAGTTGTAAAATCAATGTATGTTATTCCATTTTTCACCTTTGAATAGGAATTGACATTGAACAACAAATTAGCACCGCCAACAATCTGTATTCTAACTGTTTGCGATTGTGCTGTTGCAGAAAAGACAAACAACAGCAATAATGTCGATGCTAATAATTTAGGCATTGTCAAAAAAGAACAAAAGTCAAACAAGTGTAATACAGCATTTGTTTGACTTTTGTATAAAGTTCTCACTTATGGATTATCGCTCGCTAAGAACAAGGAAAATGTTAGTAGAATAACGGTCTGGTGACAAATTTGCTTCCAAAATTGAACCCGAAGCACCTTCCTCATCATCTCCACAACTCCAGTGAATTGTATAGGCATTAGCATTGATATCGCCGCCAGCAGCCTTTACTATATAGTAACTATCCGAATTAGCATTATCAAGTCCTGTCCATTCGTCAACACATTCAGTAGGATCCACAGAACCTGTGCTTTCTATTTCAAAGCCAATAAGGCTTGGATCCATTGAATTGCCTGCGTCGTCTGAACCAACCAATGTAGCGTCTTCAGTGTACATAGCAACTTGAAAATTAATTGACGAAGCAACAGTAAACTTGGTATCGTAACGTGGTGAGTTGCTGATACCATTTGTATATTGCTCAATAGTATTGAATGCAAACTCGATGTTACCACCAGATACAACATTCATACGCATTATTGAGTTGATATTGACTGATACAGGAATAACTGCATTGTCCACAACTGCTTGTGCATTAGAGCATAGTGCAAAGCCTAAAGCACATACTGAAATTAATAACTTCTTCATACTTTTAGATTTTTAAAATTGTGCCAAATATACGATTTCTATTTTATTTGGTTGCATAACTCTCAAAAAAATTGACGAATGACAAAATTTATTTGTCAAACTTTCATTGATACTTAATTATCAACAACTATTAACATTTGTAGATTCCTATATTTACGCATAATATTTATAGTCAATAAATTACAAACCAATATCTAACTACACAAAATAACATCTTCTAAACAGTAATATCTCTATTCCACAATCTCTTTCATTGATTGGCGTCAATAAATTATATACCGTTAGAAAAATTCCATAATTTTTATATAATTTTATTTTTCAACACTTTAGATAAAACTTACATATCAAAAGACATTAATTCTACGAGTTCGTTGAAAACTTAAGGTGTGTTCTATAAATTCACCGTTTGAAATATAAATATTACAAAAATGGGC
>CALABN010000361.1 GCA_937885735.1 uncultured Bacteroidota bacterium
ATGCCAACAGGAAAATTCAGTGAAGACCTTATTAAGAACGATGGTATGGACTCATGGCGTCGTCAATCATGGATTGTCACTTACGATGAATTGTTAAACGGCAAAGTCATTGGCAAAGACACTGTAATTTCATACGCTAATACAGCATATGTAGTACGAGGAATTGACAAAGACGGCGTATATGGATGTGAAGGTTATTGGGCATACAAACGTATTCCTTTGTTTGAAGAACTTGTAGAACTAGACAAGGGCGGCACCAATACCGGTAGCCAAGTAAATTACCCTGTAATGCGTTACGCAGAAGTTCTATTGTTGTATGCAGAGGCTTGCGCAATGACAGATGACAACGACGGTTCAGGTTTGAAAGCATTAAATATGATTCAAGACCGTGCCGGTTCAGCACACCGCAGCGATAAATTGACATTGGATGAGGTTAAAAACGAAAAACGCTTTGAATGCTTCTTGGAAGGTTCTCGTTTCTTTGACCTAGTTAGATGGGGTGATGCATACGAAACAATGAAAGACCAAGGTAAGAGAATTCCAAAAGCTTGGGATGATGCTAGTATTCCTGTATCAAAAGAAGACAAGAAAAAGGGAATAACTAACCCATACTACCTAAAGGAACACCACTTTAGAATTGAATGGGAAGATCACTCAGAAGCAGGATTTGTACAAGGCAAACACGAACTTATGCCTTACCCATATGTTGAAATTTCTGTAAATCCTAACATCGTACAAAACCCAGGTTACTAATAAACAGTAACATTAAATAAAAAAAACGTTGACCATAAGGTCAACGTTTTTTTTTGAACAAAAGTGACTCCAAGAGAATGACAAACTATCAGAAAGTATTGCTATATTGTCCGAACTATAATTAAAATATTCTACAAATGAAAAGAATTGGATTGACACTTGCAGCTGGCATAATTAGCATAGCCAGTTTTGCACAAATGCCAGGCGGCGGATTTGGCGGATTTGGCGGCGTACAGAACAACACCGACACAATGCAGTACTCACAGAAGTATCTCAACCTATACTACGCAGGCGACACTATGGTTTACCATATGCTTGACATCTATCTTCCTAAAGAAGTAAAAGACAGCTATCCAGTGATAATCCACATCTATGGCAGCGCATGGTTCAGTAACAACTCAAAGGGCGCAGCTGACCTTAACACAATTTGCGCAGCCTACCTTAATGCCGGTTATGCAGTTGTAACACCAAACCACCGTTCGAGCGGCGATGCAAAATATCCTGCACAGATAAACGACATAAAAGCTGTTGTGCGCTTTGTAAGAGGCAATGCCGACAAATACAAATTCGACACAACTTTCATCGCAACTTCAGGATTTTCATCAGGTGGTCACCTTGCCTCACTGACAGCAACGTCACGCAACGAAAAAGTTGCAAATGTTGACGGATACGAAGTGGATTTGGAAGGAAATTTAGGTGAATTTACAAGTTTCAGCAGTAGTGTAGATGCGGCAGCAGACTGGTCTGGTCCAGTTGACTTGCAAAATATGGATTGTGGCGAAGCAATGAAGATGCCAACATCGCCAGAAGAGGTTGTATTGGGCGTGCCAATGGCAGGGAACGAGAATCGCTACAAGGCATTAAGCGCAACAGCCTACATTGACCCATCCGACCCACCATTGATTGTATGCCATGGCAAAAAAGACAACGTAGTTCCATTCTGCCAAGGCGAACGCTTCTACAATGCATTGAAGGAGAAAGGTGTAAAAACTGATTTCGTTCCGGTTGAAGAAGGAGGTCATGGATTCAACATGTACTCAAAGGAAAACCTTGAAAAGGTTGTAAACTTCATCAATGAAGCTCGCAAGGCAAAGACAGGCAAATAATTTTGGCTTTTAAGTATAAAAATCCCGATGTTCAAACACCGGGATTTTTTTTGTCAAACGCATAATTGCATTATAAAGAATGACGACAATAAGTTTCTGATTCATTGGTGCCAGCTTAAAACGAAAAGAACGCAGATTAAAAAAGATCAGGCTGATTATTACAGGTTTAAATCATTGAATTCCAGTTAATAAACAAAATAAATAACAATATTTCCAACACTGGAAGAAGCAAGCCAAACATTCCCGTAAAACATTACATATAATTAATTAATAAACACTTACACGCATATATTTACGGGACACTAATATTTCTGATTATATTTGCAATACAAACAAAGTACAATTATGAGACATATTCTTTGGGCATTATTGATGATATCATTAAGTACCTCAACATTCGGAAATGAGAAGAAAGACTCATCACTGATAGTTCAAGTGGAGATGTTTGAGGAGGTTGGCCCTACCCTATGGCTACAAACAAAACAGGCTTTTGACATGGCGGTGAAAGACAGCGCCGACATGATTCTGCTTCACATGAACACATACGGCGGCGCAGTGGTTGATGCAGACTCAATTCGCACAAGAATAATCAACAGCAAGATACCTGTAATAGCATTCATCGACAACAATGCGGCATCAGCCGGGGCTCTAATTGCAATAGCATGCGACAAGATATACATGAGAAAAGGCGCGAGCATTGGTGCAGCCACTGTTGTGAACCAAAGTGGCGAGGCAATGCCCGACAAGTACCAAAGCTATATGCGTGGCATAATGCGCTCAACCGCAGAATCACACGGATGCGACACTTTAATCAACGGCACAGACACTACGTACAAATGGTTCAGAAACCCTCAAATGGCAGAAGCGATGGTTGACCAAGACATATACATTGCAAACGTGATTGACAGCGGGAAGGTACTCACACTTACTGCAAACGAAGCAATAAAACATGGTTTTTGCGAAGGGATTGCGGAATCTGTCCAAGAAGTCATAAATCAAACTGAATACCACCCAGCGACAATAAAAGAATACACGCCTACAAACATTGACAAGGCTTTAGGCTGGCTGATGAACCCCGTCTTACAGGGTTTGCTAATAATGGCCATAATTGGAGGCATTTACTTTGAAATGCAATCGCCAGGCATTGGATTTCCAAGCATAGTAGCCATTGGCGCCGCAATATTGTACTTTGCCCCTCTATATCTTGAAGGTCTTGCGGCCCATTGGGAGATTGCTCTTTTTATCCTTGGTATAATATTAATAATCATAGAATTGTTTGCATTCCCTGGATTTGGAGTATGCGGCATTTCAGGCATAGTATTGGCCATAACCGGACTCACACTGGCAATGGTAGGCAACCTTGGGACTGAAGGCACCATGCCAGCCGTGTCACTTGATGACGTGGCAAAATCGTTTCTTCTTGTAATCTTGTCTGCCACGATATCGGCGGCAGGATGTATTTGGATAAGTTCGAAATTCTACACAGCATCATTATTTGGCAACAGACTGTCACTAACCGCCACCCAAAAGACCGATGAAGGATTCATTGCCGTAAAGCCTGACTTAAGGCAATTCATAGGCAAACATGGCGTGGCAAGCACTGTGCTTCGTCCTTCAGGAAAAATAACAATTGAAGGACAGACACTAGATGCAAAATCGACTACTGGATTCATTGACAAAAACACTGACATAGAAGTGATTGACTGCGAATCGGGACAACTATACGTAAAGAATTGCGAGAAATAAAAAGCGACAACAATGGAAAACAACACTGAAATTATTGAAAATGAACAACCCTCGATAAGCATAGGGAAAGCATTTATGTTTTTAGGAATATTGTTAGCAATCACTATTCCTGTCTCCATCATTGGTGCAGCATGCACATCAATCATAGTGGCACACTCAAGCACTTTGTTGCCTAAAGCATTGCCATGGATGAATCTAATCTGCTATGCGCTGCCATTTGCATTGACAATATTATTGGCAAGGCAATGCCATAATCTAAAAATAACTGACATAAAACCGATTAAGCCCACGATTTTGGTTATTGGCTTTTTCTTGATAATCACAATTGGAATAATTTCAGAATCAATCAGTTCGCTGATACCAATGCCTGACTTTGTGGCAGAAATATTCAAAAATGCCATCACGTTAGACCTTACAGGCTACCTAACTGTGGCCGTAGCCGCACCAATATGCGAGGAATGTCTGTTCAGAGGCATCATTTTATCAGCACTGCTACGCAGATACTCACCTCGCAAGGCGATAATATGGTCATCAGTAATATTCGGCATTGCCCACTTGAATCCATGGCAGTTCATAGCGGCATTCCTTATTGGGTGTGCAATAGGATGGCTGTTTTGGCGCACAAAAAGCATCTGGCCTGGCATATTCATGCATTGGCTGAACAATTCGACAGCGTTTGTGATTGGATTCGCCACAGGCGACATAAACACGTCGCCAAGCGAATGGTTTGGCGGGTCTGCCAGCCAAGCGATTATTCTTGTCTGCTGCATACTTGCCACAATATTCATCTACAAGATAGCAGAGAAAAAATTTGCTGAAAGAGATTGCTAAAAATGAAAGAACGCTGATTGTATTTTTGAACGCAGATTTAATGGATTTAACAGATAAGCGCAGATTCACGATTAGAATTTCTTCAAAAGCTATTATCAAAACAATTAAGGTGAGTTCTTTAAATTCACCGTTTGAAAAATAAAAATAACAAAATGGGCAATATGAACTTTTCGGCGCTTTTTGTT
>CALABN010000362.1 GCA_937885735.1 uncultured Bacteroidota bacterium
GAATTATGTCAGAAACAGCCGCAATGCTTGTAAAGGATGGCAAGCCTGTTGATCAGGATTTCGCCAACAGAGCAGCACAGGAATTGAGCGAGGGTAACTCATTCTTTATTTATCAGTCAGAAAATGCCGACAGCCTTGCTTCTTGCTGCCGTCTTCGTAACGAACTTTCTGACAACACATTCAGCTACTCACTTGGCGCAGGTGGCGTTTCTACAGGTTCTGTAAACGTCATCACACTTAATATGAACCGTTTGGTTCAGCAAGGCCGCGACCTTCGTACTGAAATTTGGAAAATCATCAAATACCAAGTTGCTTACCGTAAGATTATTGAGCAGTATGTTGAGGCAGGTTTGCTTCCTGTTTACTCTGCTGGATTTATCTCACTTAACAAGCAATTCTCGACAATCGGTATCAATGGTATGGTTGAGGCAGCTGAAAGCCAAGGCATTTCTGCCCGCAATACCAAAGAATACAAGGATTTCGTTTCTAAGCAGCTGAAGGTTATTTACGAAGTGAACAAGGAGGCAAAAAAACAATTCGGATGTATGTTCAACACCGAATTCGTTCCTGCTGAAAACTTAGGTGTCAAGAATGCGATGTGGGATAGAAAAGATGGCTTGTTTGTGCCACGCAACTGCTACAACTCATACTTCTACCCAGTTGAAGACCCATCTATCAACATCCTTGACAAGATTAGCCTTCACGGTCGTGACATTATACAATATCTTGATGGCGGTTCTGCACTTCACCTTAACCTTGAAGAGGCACCGACAAAAGAAGGCTTCCTTCGTTTGCTTGAGGCTACAGCAAAGGCAGGTTGCAACTACTTCTGCTTCAATATCAAAATCACAATCTGCAACGAATGCAAGTATATTGACAAGCGTACTCTTCAAAAATGCAGCAAGTGTGGTTCTACCAATATTGATTACGGTACTCGCGTGATTGGTTATTTGAAACGTGTATCTAACTTTAGTTCTGCACGTCAGGAAGAACACAACTTGCGTTACTATCACAAGTCGATGTTGCATCGTACAGTTGAGGATAATGTATGCGAACAGGAACAAGTATCAGTGAATGAAAAAGTTACCGAGACGGTCAATGTTGAATCATTGGAAAGCGTCAAGGCTTAATTTTAATTGATTATCAATCAAAAGCCGCAGGTTGACAGACTTGCGGCTTTTTTTATATGGGTGGGTTCTATAAGTTGATTTCAAAGTTCAAACAGTGAATTTATAGAATTCACCTATATTAGTCTTGTGTCGATGCCTGGTTGTAATGGCAGACAATTTGATATGAAGTCACCCGAGTGGCTCTTGGATTTGTTAACGGAACGTTAAAACCACGTTAAATTTTGTTAATGAGTGTATTCCCTATCAAATGATTTGCCAAATTTGCGTCGCTGTGATAGAAAAACAAGTGAAATTATAACACATAAAAATAAATAATATGAGTGAAATAGTTGATATCAAGGAACTTAATGACCGCATTCAGCGCGAGAGTTCATTTGTCGACCTTATTACTATGGAAATGAATAAGGTGATTGTAGGACAAAAACATTTGACCGAAAGTCTTTTGATTGGACTTTTGTCTGACGGGCATATTCTTCTTGAAGGTCTTCCTGGTTTGGCAAAAACTTTGGCTATCAATACATTGGCGCAGACTATCGACGCAGGGTTCAGCCGTATTCAGTTCACACCTGACCTTTTGCCTGCCGATGTCATTGGAACAATGATTTACAGCCCAAAGACAGAGGAATTCAGTGTGAAGAAGGGTCCTATATTCACAAATTTTGTACTTGCCGATGAAATCAACCGTGCCCCTGCAAAGGTCCAGAGTGCCTTGCTTGAGGCTATGCAGGAGAAACAGGTTACAATTGGCGACACAACGTTCCAGTTGGAAAAGCCATTCCTTGTAATGGCAACACAAAACCCAATTGAACAGGAAGGCACTTATCCTCTGCCAGAAGCACAGATGGACCGTTTTATGCTGAAAGTGATAATCGGTTATCCTAAAAAGGAAGAAGAGCAACTGATTGTGCGTCAAAATATTCAGCGTGATTTTCCGAAAGCAAGCAAAATCCTTTCAACTGCCGAGATTGTCAAGGCTCGTGAGGTTGTCAAGGACGTATATATGGATGAAAAAATCGAACGCTATATTGTCGACATAGTGTTCGCAACCCGTTGCCCAGAGGAATATGGCTTGGCAAATCTTAAGGAAATGATCAGTTTCGGCGGTTCGCCACGTGCCAGCATCAACCTCTCAAAGGCTGCCAAGGCATACGCATTCATCAAACGTCGCGGTTATGTCGTTCCTGAGGATGTACGTGCAGTCTGCCACGATGTGCTTCGTCACCGTATTGGCTTGACTTATCAGGCCGAGGCTGAAAACCTTACAACTGAGGACGTTATCAACGAAATACTTAACAAGGTTGAAGTGCCATAGTAAATCCTGATTCTAATTTCGGAACTGAAATTTGAAATAATATGGAAACTTCGGAATTACTAAAGAAAGTACGGCATATTGAGATAAAGACACGTGGCTTGTCGAATCAAATCTTTGCAGGCGAATACCATAGTGCATTCAAGGGCAAGGGTATGACATTCAGCGAGGTTCGTGAATATAATTATGGCGATGCCATTCGCGATATCGACTGGAATGTCACGGCTCGCCTTAACCGTCCGTTTGTGAAGGTGTTTGAGGAGGAGCGTGAACTGACGGTAATGCTTCTTATCGACGTGAGTGGCTCTAAAAATTTTGGCACGCAAGGACAATACAAGATTGACTTGATGACCGAAATTGCCGCTGTACTCTCTTTCTCTGCTATAAAAAACAACGATAAGATAGGCGTGATAATGTTCAGCGACAAGGTCGAGAAATTCATTCCGCCACAAAAAGGCAGAAAGCATATTTTGCGCATCATACAGGAATTGTTGGATTTTGAGCCCGAAAGCAAGCTGACCAATGTGTCGGCCGCACTCGAATACCTGACAAGCGTCATCAAGAAACGTTGCATCGCTTTTGTTGTGTCGGACTTCATTGACCGTAATTTCAAGGATGCCCTTACCATTGCCAACCGCAAGCACGATGTTGTCGCGCTTCGTCTGTACGACAAGCGTGAAACAGAAATGCCTGCAATGGGATTGGTGCAGATGACCGATGCTGAAACAGGCAAGACTCAATGGGTTGACACGTCGAGCCGTGCCGTACGCGATGCTTATAGTCAATGGTGGAACGACCAGACGGCATACGTCGAGGATGCGTTTAAGCGTAGTGGCGTGGATTTGGCCACCATTGCCACAGCCGACGATTATGTGAAGCCTCTTATTGGATTGTTCAAGCATCGTAGCGCGTGAATAACGTATTATGTAATTTGACTTTGACAATGACTAATAAATTATCTACAGTTTTGGTGGTGGCTTTGTCGCTTTTGGCAGGCATAGCCAATGGACAAGTTAATGTTTCTGCCCAAATGGACACTTCAATGATGCTCATTGGCGACCAGACAAACTTGAGGCTTGAGGCTTCTTTCCCGCAAGGCTATTCGGTCGCAATGCCAGTCTTCGCCGATACCGTGATTCGCAAACTTGAGGTTGTTGAGGCCGGAACCGTTGACACCACATTTGCCGACGGCATAGCACGCATCAACCAAAAATACGTTGTCACTTGCTTTGACAGTGGCTGGTATACAGTGCCACAAATGCCTTTCACAATCACACAGCCAGACGGTTTTACCGATACAATCTATTCCGCGCCAATCTATTTCGGCGTTATGACTATGCCTCTCGACACAGTCAATGCCAATGCCATTACCGATATCAAGCCAATGGAAGATGCGCCATTCATTTTCAAGGAAATGATTCCATATTTGAAAATCGCCTTCCTGGTGATTCTTGTGTTGGCAATTTTGGCATTCATTATATATGTGATTGTCAAGCGGAAACGCAATGAACCGATATTTGTCAAGCCAAAACCGCAGGAGCCTGCTCACGTGGTGGCCTTGCGCCAACTTGATGCGCTGAAGGAACAGAAACTGTGGCAACGTGGACTTGTCAAGGAGTATTACACGTCGCTTACTGAAATTGTCCGCATCTACCTGTTTGGCAGATTCGGCGTGCAGGCTATGGAAAGCACAACCGCTGAAATTATGCAGTTGACAAAGTCTGTCGCTGAAATAGACAAGGATTTGCGCAAGAGTTTGCAGGAACTTCTCGAACGAGCCGATTTTGTGAAGTTTGCAAAGGCCCAGACCGAAGCCAATGAAAATGAGGCAAGTTTCGAATTTGTCGAGCATTTCGTCTTGACAACAAAACCTGTTGAGCAACTTCGGGACGACGACGATGATGAATCAACTCAAAAAACAGAGTAATGACTATGGAAAGCATAACATTCAATAATCCCAATTTGTTGTATTTGTTGCTTTTGCTTTTGCCAATGATTGGTTGGTATGTATGGAAGCAACGTGATATGGACACGTCTATCAGGCTGTCGACATTGAAGGGCTTTGCCAAGGTTCCTCGTACATACAAGTGGTATTTGCGTCACGTGCCGTTTGCTTTGCGTACTTTGGCGTTGGCATTTTTCATTGTAGCCATAGCCCGTCCACAGTCAACCGACAGTTGGAGCAACACTACAACCGAAGGCATCGACATTGTTGTCGCACTCGACATTTCTGGCAGTATGCTGGCAGAAGACTTCAAGCCCAATCGTTTGGAGGCTGCAAAGGAGGATGCCATTAGGTTTATTTCTGGAAGGCCAAATGACCGTATAGGTTTGGTGGTCTTTTCAGGCGAAAGTTTCACACAGTGCCCGCTTACAACTGACCACGCAGTTCTTATTAATCTTATAAACGATGTAAAAAGTGGAATGATTGAGGATGGAACGGCAATTGGAGTCGGTCTGGCAAATTCAATCAACAGACTGAAGGAATCGACAGCCAAAAGCAAGGTCGTGATTTTGATGACAGATGGCATTAACAATCAGGGTGAAATTCCGCCACTCACTGCTGCCGACATTGCAAAGGCAATGGGAGTGAGGGTTTATACCGTTGGCATTGGCACACAGGGGCAGGCGCCTTATCCGTTCCTTGATGCGTTTGGAAACAAGCACTATCAGAATGTTGATGTCGAAATTGACGAAGAGGTGCTGACACAGATAGCCTCGCAGACTGATGGACGCTATTTCCGTGCCACTAACAACAAGCGTTTGCAAGAGGTGTACGAGCAGATTGACCAACTTGAAAAGTCAAAGATTGAGACAAAGGAATATAGTAAGAAGATTGAGGAATATTTGCCTTTCCTGCTTGCAGGTTTGGTTTTGCTTGCCGTTGAATTGATTATGCGTAATACCATTTTGCGGACAACCAACTAATATCGTTTGATAATAACTTAATGTTAAACTGAATTCAGATTATGTTTCAATTTGCAAATCCACAATATCTTTTGATGCTTCTGCTGGTTCCAGCATTGTTGCTTGTTTTTATGTTTGGCAGGATAATGCGACGCCGTGCCTTGCGTGCATTTGGCGACGAAAATCTTGTCAAGGGATTGATGCCAGAGGCTTCGGTGTCGCGTCCGTGGATAAAGTTGACGCTGACATTGCTGGCATTTACCCTTGCGGTTATAGCTGTGTCGGGACCACAGTTTGGTACCAAGCTGCGTGAGGTGAAACGTACTGGCATTGAATTGGTTGTGGCACTCGATGTGTCAAACTCAATGCTTGCTGAAGATATCACGCCCAACCGTTTGGAAAACGCCAAGCGTGCCATATCAAAAATGATTGACGGGCTTAAGGACGATAAATTGGCGTTGATAGTCTTTGCTGGCGATGCTTTCGTTCAGTTGCCAATGACTAGTGATTACACTGCCGCCAAAATGTTCCTTTCAACAATCAATCCTTCGCTTGTGAATAATCAAGGAACGGCACTCGAAAAGGCTATCAATTTGGCTATGAAGTCATTTACGCCAGGTGACGAAAAGAATAAGGCAATAGTGATTATTACTGATGGTGAAGACCACGAGGGTGACCCAGTCGCTGCCGCAACCCGTGCCAATGAAGCAGGCGTTACCATACATATGGTGGGTATGGGATTGCCTCAAGGTGCGCCTATACCAACGGTCAACCGCAATGGTCAGCGCGATTACCGTACTGACGCACAAGGTTCGGTTGTTATTTCAAAACTTGAGGAGAATACTCTTAAGCAAGTGGCTGCCGCTGGTGGTGGCAAGTATATCCGTGCCAACAATACCAAAAGTGGCTTGAGTGCATTGTTCGGCGAACTTAACGATATGCAGAAGGTGGAAATGGAGGCAAAGGTCTATTCGGAGTACGAAGAGCAATACCAGTATTTTTTGGGATTTGCCATTTTGGCCTTGTTCGTTGAGGTGCTTATTCTTAACCGCAAGAATCGCAGGCTCAATGCCATAAACTTCTTTAAAAATTCAAAATTGACATTAAAAAAATAACGATATGAAAATCAGACGTTTGA
>CALABN010000363.1 GCA_937885735.1 uncultured Bacteroidota bacterium
TTTCATAAGATATTCATCCATTGCTTTAGCTGCTGCACGACCATCACCCATAGCCAAAATAACAGTTGCTCCACCACGAACAATATCACCACCAGCAAAAATAGTAGGTATAGATGATTGCATAGATTCATTGACAACAATTGTTCCCTTAGGGCTAACAGTTAAGCCGTCTACCGAATTCGGAACCAATGGATTAGGAGAAACGCCCACACTAACAATAACCTGATCAACCTCAATCTCTTCAATAGCACCTTCAACAGGAACCGGAGAACGACGACCAGAAGCATCAGGTTCACCCAACTCCATCTTTTGTACCTTCATCATACATACACGACCTTTTTCATCTCCCACATATTCGATTGGATTATGCAATGTGAGGAATTCCACGCCCTCTTCCTTTGCATGTTTAACCTCCTCCAAACGAGCAGGCATTTCATCTTCAGAACGACGATAGATAATCATGGCACGACTTGCGCCCAAACGTAACGCAGTACGAACAGAATCCATAGCGGTATTACCGCCACCGACAACTGCCACTTTCTTTCCTTTGTAAATTGGTGTATCACTTTCCTCATTAGAAGCATCCATCAAATTTACTCTGGTTAAATATTCATTAGATGACAAAATACCAATCAAATTTTCACCTTTAATATTCATGAAGCGAGGAAGTCCAGCACCACTTGCCACGAATACGCCATCAAATCCTTGAGCTTTTAAATCATCCATTGAAAGTGTCTTACCGATGATACAATCTTTCACAAATTGCACACCCATCTTAGCAAGATTTTGGATTTCAACATCTACGATGCTATTTGGCAAACGAAATTCTGGAATACCATATTTAAGTACACCACCGATTTCATGCAAAGCCTCAAAAACTGTTACTTCATAACCTTTTTTAATCATATCACCAGCGAAAGACAATCCCGCAGGTCCAGATCCAACAACAGCAACCTTTTTACCATTCTTTGCTGGAATCTCAGGAACAGAGATTTTGCCGCTTTCTCTTTCAAAATCAGCAGCGAAGCGTTCCAAATAGCCAATGGCTACCGGTTTTTGGTTCATCTTCAACTTGATGCAGTTGCCTTCGCATTGCTTTTCCTGTGGGCATACACGACCGCAAACGGCAGGAAGGCTTGATGTCTGTTTGATAGTTGCAATTGCCTCGGCAAACTCGCCTTTTTCAATATGCTTTACAAAGGTAGGGATGTTGATTCCTACAGGGCAGCCTTTCATACATGAAGGATCGCCGCAGTCAAGGCAGCGTTGTGCCTCAGCCATTGCCATTTCCTTTGTCAAACCTTGCTGAACCTCTTCTGTAAAAGTCTTGACACGATAGTCCGGTGCCAATTCAGGCATCTTGACGCGTTCCAAAGCACCGCGGTCCTTTGGACTCATCTTCTTGCGCAATTCATCACGCCAAGGCTCATTGCGCAGAGCCATTATCTCTTCTTTAGTCATTGTCGTAGATTTTATTTATTATACTCTGCAAGAGCCTCAGCCTCTTCTGTCTTGTATGCGCGCATACGCATCAACACCTCGTCAAAATCGATTTTGTGGGCATCGAATTCAGGTCCGTCAACGCAGACGAATTTTGTCTTGCCGTCAACAGTGACACGGCAAGCGCCACACATGCCTGTTCCGTCAACCATGATTGTGTTGAGACTAGCAACAGTAGGAATTTCGTACTTCTTGGTTGTCAGCGATGCGAACTTCATCATGATGGTTGGGCCGATTACGATAGCCTTGTCAATCTTCTCCTTTGCGATTACCTTTTCCATGCCGACGGTAACGTTGCCTTTTTCGCCGTATGAACCGTCGTCGGTCATGATTATAACTTCGTCAGACCACTTGCGCATTTGGTCTTCAAGGATGATCAGGTCCTTACTGCGTGCGGCCAATATGCTTACTACGCGGTTGCCAGCCTTCTTCATTGCCTCGACTATAGGCAGAAGTGGTGCCACGCCTACGCCACCGCCACAAGCCAGCACTGTACCAAAGTTCTCGACTTCGGTTGCACGTCCAAGTGGGCCAACCAGGTCGGTGACATAATCGCCAACGTTAAGGTCGGTAAGTTTGCGTGACGACACGCCGATGCGTTGTACGACCAAGTCGATTGTACCTTTTTCGATATTGGCGGCTGAAATGGTCAACGGTATGCGTTCGCCTTTGTCGCCAATCTTAACAATCACAAAGTTGCCCGCTTTGCGCGATTTTGCTATCAGCGGAGCTTCAATTTCGAGCCTTACTACATTTTCAGAGAAGAACTCTTTTGCAACAATCTTGTTCACTTAAATATATTTTGTTGATTATCATCAATTTATGTCGATAAAAATCGGCATTTACACGTTTTAAACTAACAGGCAAATGTATTAAAACAATTTAGATTTGTGCCAAGCAAAAAGGCATTACACGCCAAACACAATAGGCGGACATGTTTGTCAAACGGCTCTAAGACAACGATGGCAAGGCCTGTTAAGTATTTTTCGTAAATTGTGACTCGACGATTTGTGGTAGGTTTATGATTCAGCGTCGAAGAATATTAACGTCTTTAATTCCTTTCGGTTGTTAGTGCCTCAAGGTGCCAAGATGTTATATTACCAGAAGGTAATACAAAATGGTGATTTTTGACTTTTTAAACCTTGTCTTTGTTTCTAATGTGCTTAACTATTGGGATTTCAGAATTGGCATATTGTCTTTCCACCATTATAATCCAAGATTCATATAAATTTTTCAAATCATAATCGAAGTCCCAATATTCTTTTATATCTGCGAGGATATTGTAGTCTGGATGATTCAGTAAGAACTCTATTGGCTCTCTATATCGCAATATTTTTCCGACTATCTTTGGATATGGCTTAGGTATTTTTTCCCCATTAATTGAAGTCACCTTGCCACCTGCCGAAAATGTATCTCGCATATTATAGCACAACAACGAATACCTATTGCATAACCATAGCGCTGTCTTTTTATATCCGTCACATGTGTTATCTCCATATAACAATTCAGGAAACAATATCAGTGAACGCGTTGTAATGTCCTCTTTCATTGCGACACTCTGATCATTATAAAACGAAAGATTAACTTCGGTCGAATCTCCCATCCACCATGGCATTTCAAATTTACCTTCTCGTTTCGCTTTATTGATATAATATTCACGAACCAATGCTATTTTTTCCGTTTCCTTCAACGTACGAAAACTATCATACGGAGTGTCAATCTTGTCAAAGATTGTTTCCTTTCCTTGCATATCTATTAAATAGCGCGGAGAGTGTGTGACAGCAATGCCACTCAAACATTGTTCGTATGGTTTGCATTCAAACTCAGCATGTTGCCCGCTTAGATTTGCAAACAACATATATATCTTTTTGACATCTTCAGGGCGAGTCGACTCCACTATACTACTACCTGTTGATTTCCACCCACCAGTAGTAGATGTCTTGACCTCAACACCATAGTTGCCTTTTGCGATTATATCTGGAAAAATATGGCCAGATACAAGCCTTATGTCTGTTTCACAGAAAGGAGGAATACAGACATGCTTGAAAGCGGATTCGACAATCCGTTCCACTTCAAATGGTGTTGCCTTTTTGCAAAATGCACTATCAAAAATTGCCCTTTCATTAAGAAATCCCTTGGCCTTATTGGTCAAATCGGCAAAGGCTAAATCTACTGCTGATGTCTGTGGCTGTTTTACAGACAAAATGTTGGGTGGCGGTGTCATTCTCCAAAGTATAAAGGCCAAACTTCTTCTAACCGTTTCGCTATATGAAATGCCAACACAGGGGGAACAGCATTTCCAATGATTTTATATGCTCCAGAAGAACTGAGCCTATAGGCTGGTTCTTTTCCTCTAATTACAAACTGATAGTCTGGAGGAAAGGTTTGAATCAATGCACATTCCCTTGGTGTTAGTCGACGTTCAACCTTACCTTTCCCCAGTTCATCCAAATACTTTCCACCATGTTCTTTTGACAACCGACGAAACTCTATATTTCCATGATGTTCCGAACGTATGGTAGGTCCTAATCCATCAAGTTTTATTTCTGTTTGTCCTTGTCCATGATTAAGAAATTTCGCTTTTGAGTATTGAGTTTGCGCCAAATCTGTAGACTCATTAGGTTCGGGCAAATTGCCAAGCACATCTCGCGTAGTAACTATTGGCAACAAAGACGCATCGTCAATAGTACAATTATGAGTCGGCTTCGGATATGGATTGTATTTTTCTGGCACATGACTTAGACGCAGAGCATCCAACGCCTCTGGTAACAATGCATCAATTCTTATACCTATGAAAATGACACGTTCACGTGTTTCAGGAACGCCATAGTTTCCTGCGTGCAGGACTTGAGGATTAAGTACGATGTATCCGTTACCATCAGCTGATGCAAAATCATGCTGAATAATATTTTTTGCATCGCCAAGACTGATTAAGCCTTTCACATTCTCAGCTACAAAAACTTTAGGACGAGTAATATCAATCACTTGTTTCATCCAAAAATATAGTTTGCCACGGCTTTCTTCCGAAGGAACATCTTCAGCACGAAACTTTCCCTCATGGTCTTTTTGCGATTCAAAACCCTTGCGTTTTCCTGCAACACTAAAGTCCTGGCAAGGGAATCCTCCTGTAACTACATCGATATTTTTCGGGAAAACTTCTGCACCTTGATTGTGCATCTTCACAAGATCAACCAAACTAATACGCCGGTAGATATTTACATCATGCTGATAGCGACTCATGAACGTTGTCCAACCGACTTCGGCTTCTGGTAAAATATCATTCGCAAACACTGTATTGAACCGATTTTTTCGGAGCAAAACCCAATCATCATTAATTATTCTTTCAACATATTTGGATTTCTCTCCAAAACTTTTTCGTGGAGCTATAAAACCGCCTTCAAAGCCAATGTCCATTCCTCCGCAACCAGAGAATAATGACAATAGGCGTAACTGGTTTGTTCTTGCAGTTCTTTTTTGGGAAAAATAAATTGGAATTTGGTCTTCCGAAGCAATTAATCTTGCCTCATCCCATTCATTAGTTCTATACTCTTTTGCCAACATAGTGATAGTGTGTTTTCGCACTTACTACCACTCACGTATCCACATAAAAAAGGCATGAACCTTCTTATGCGTTCGTCAAGGCTTCGTCTGGAATTTGAGACCTCATCCAATCTACAAGAAATGATCATGCCTAAGCATGAACAGTGACTCTTATCCAGATTGGATGAAGCATACATCTTCCAAAGAAGTTGCCTCCCACTATTTTTTTGTGCTCTTATCTCAAATTGGTTTTCCAGACGAATTCAGACGAACGCAAATAATAGTCAATGCGCATTATAATTATTTTACTATTCTATTTTATCCTATTCAGTTTTCAATAAAATATATACTTTAACAACTATGTGCAAGTATATATCAAAAAAAGATAGTTTTTTATTAAATTCGGTAAAAGAAAAGAATAATAACCTTTTTATTAAAATTCACATAGCCTCAGTCAACATCCAAATTCGTCCAAAAAAACACACAAGTTCCACTTTGGCACGTTTTTTGCTTTTTTGCTAACCGAATTTAAAAACAAACGTCATGGTTGTTCAGGGAAATTTAGTTAAGACTTACGAAGAATCCTTCAGAAAACACTGGGATTTAAAGGCCTTGTCAATATATAAAGGCAATTTCTCAATCACTTACGGGCAGGTTGCCGAGCAAATTGAAAAAATACACATCCTGTTTGAGCAGTGTGGTGTAAAAAAAGGTAACAAGATTGCCTTGATAGGAAAAAGCCATCCACATTGGGCAATATCGTACTTGGCCACCATTACATACGGGTGCACCATTGTCCCGATTCTTGTCGATTTCCATCCAAACGACGTACAGAACCTCATCACGCATTCCGATGCCGTAATGCTGTTCTGCGGTGACATGGTATTGCCTTCGCTTGATGCAGAAAAGATGCCTAACCTTAGGGCTATCATCAACATGACAAACTTCACTGTGGCTTTCGAGCGCGACGAGTATAACGTTGCCACTGTGATGAACTCAATGGATGAATTGTTTGCAAAGAAATATCCAAACGGTTTTACGGCCAACGACATCAAATATCCTGAGGTTGACGGCGAAGAACTTGCCGTTATCAGCTACACATCGGGCACTACTGGTTTTTCAAAAGGCGTAATGCTCCCATACCGCAGCCTGATGGCAAACGTGGAATACGCCAGGCGCAATATGAAACTTGAAGAGGGCGACGACATACTGAGCATGCTACCATTGGCCCATGCCTACGGCTGCGCATTTGAAATGTTGTGGCCACTTGCAGTCGGCACACACGTAACATACCTGGGCCGCGCGGCAGGACCTTCAGTACTGCTGGAAGCCTTCAAGGTCGTAAAGCCTCATTTGCTGTTGCTCGTTCCTTTGTTGATTGAGAAAATCTACAAAAAGCAAATTCAGCCAAAAATCAGCACTACAGGGATGAAAATAGCACTTCACATTCCTATCTTGAGCAATATAATCTGCAAAAAGATACGTGAGTCGCTGTCAGCATCATTCGGCGAACGTTTCCGCGAAGTAGTGATTGGCGGCGCAGCACTGAATCCTGAAGTAGAGGCATTCCTTCACAAAATAAAATTCCGCTACTCGGTAGGCTACGGTATGACCGAATGTGGCCCGCTTGTAAGCTATGCCGGATGGCGATTGGCACGCAAGGGCTCTGCCGGCCTGCCTGTTGATGCCATAAATGTCACTATCGACTCTCCGGACCCGGAAAAGCAACCTGGCGAGATCCTGCTGACTGGCGAAGGCACAATGTTAGGCTACTACAAGAACCCGGCAGCCACACAAAAGACCATTGACAAGGACGGCTATCTGCATACCGGCGACCTTGGCATTATGGACAAGGACGGCTTCATCTACCTGAAAGGCCGTAGCAAGAGCATGATTCTCGGTCCTTCGGGCGAAAATATCTATCCTGAAGAAATTGAGGCAAAACTGAATGCCATGCCATACGTCCAGGAACAGTTGGTCATTTCTGACCAGAACAAACTTGTGGCACTTGTATATCCTGATATGGACATGATGAAGAAACAAGGTCTGCAAATGGCTGACCTGGAGCAGATAATGGAACAAAACAAGAAGGAACTCAACGATAGTCTGCCTAAGTTTATGCAGGTTTCGCGCATCGAACTTCAGACTAAAGAATTTGAGAAGACACCAAAACAAAGCATCAAAAGGTTCCTATACGAAACAAGAAACTAATTAATGGTTAATAATTGGTTATAAATGAGTGTGTGTGGTGTGGCCGAGAAATCGGCCACACTTTTTTTGTTACTAATTACGGTTTAAGCCTTTAAGGCATAAGTTTTAAAGGCATAAGTGGCTTACTTTGCGATAGGGTTAATTCCAACCCAAACTTTCTAAATCCTCAATTCTAATTCCTAAATTCATCCTACATCCTAAATCCTACATCCTAATTTCTATATAAACTGGCAAAATCATATATTTGCGCAATATTTTTACATTACATAAAATGAGCAACATCGAATTAAGCGAGCAAGAAATACAACGCCGCCAAAGTCTTACAGAACTCCGGAACATGGGCATCGACCCATATCCTGCCGCAGAATATGTGGTAACAGCATACTCAACCGACATCAGAAATGAATTCAAGGACGATGATCCGCAACGCGATGTCACCATCGCGGGCCGAATCATGAGCCGACGCATCATGGGCAAGGCTTCGTTCATCGAACTGCAGGACAGCAAAGGTCGTATTCAGGTTTACATTTCACGCGACGGCATCTGTCCAGAAGACAACGCGGATATGTACAACGTCGTTTTCAAGAAACTGCTCGACATTGGCGATTTCATCGGCATCAAAGGCTATGTTTTCCGCACCCAGATGGGCGAAATTTCAGTTCACGCAAGCGAACTGACGGTGCTGAGCAAGTCGCTCCGCCCGCTACCTATCGTAAAATATAAGGATGGCGTGGCATATGATGCATTCGATGACCCAGAGTTGCGCGCACGCCAACGCTATGTCGACCTTGTCGTCAACGACGGCGTAAAAGACACTTTCCTGAAACGCGCCACTATATTGCGCACTTTGCGCTCAATACTCGACGAGGCCGGCTATACCGAAGTGGAGACACCTACACTGCAGGCAATTGCAGGCGGAGCAAGCGCCCGCCCATTCATAACCCACTTCAATGCGCTCGATATCGATATGTATATGCGCATCGCTACCGAACTATACCTGAAACGCTTGATAGTGGGCGGTTTCGAAGGCGTTTACGAGATTGGCAAGAACTTCCGCAACGAGGGTATGGACCGCAACCATAATCCTGAATTCACCTGCATGGAACTATATGTCCAGTACAAGGACTACAACTGGATGATGTCGTTCACCGAACAGATGCTCGAAAAGATTTGCATAGCCGTGAACGGAACATCGGAAAGCAAGATTGGCGACAACGTAATCTCGTTCAAGGCACCATATCGCCGCCTGCCTATACTTGACGCAATCAAGGAAAAGACCGGCTACGACTTGAACGGCAAGAACGAAGACGAAATTCGCCAGATTTGCAAGGAACTGAAGATGGAAATCGACGACACAATGGGCAAAGGCAAACTCATCGACGAGATATTTGGCGAGTTCTGCGAAGGCACCTTCATCCAGCCTACATTCATAACCGACTACCCAGTCGAGATGTCGCCTCTTACCAAGATGCACCGTAGCAAGCCTGGCCTGACCGAACGCTTCGAACTTATGGTGAACGGAAAGGAACTGGCAAACGCATATTCAGAATTGAACGACCCGATAGACCAATACAACCGCTTTGTTGACCAAATGAAACTGGCCGACAAGGGTGACGACGAGGCTATGATTATCGACCACGACTTCATGCGCGCACTTGAATACGGCATGCCTCCAACGTCGGGCATCGGCATCGGCATCGACCGTCTGGCAATGTTTATGATTGGCCAGCCTACCATCCAGGAAGTGTTGCTGTTCCCACAGATGAAACCAGAGAAGAAGGCACAAGTTGTCTCGCCTGACGATTTTATCCAGATAGGCGTTCCTGCCGAGTGGGCCGAGGTTGTAATCAAGGCCGGATACAATTCGGTGGAGAGCCTGCGCAACTGCAAGCCTTCGCAAGTGCAACAGCAACTGAGCGGTTACCGCAAGAAGAACAAACTTGAAATTCCTGCCCTGTCGCTCGAAGACGTGCAAAAATGGTTCTAACAGCCACCAAATAAGCAAAAAAGCCTGTCCTTTAGGACGGGCTTTTTTTATTGTCAACAAAGGTAGGATAACAAAACTTTGTACGTTTTGACTGTAAAACCCACATTGCAAAATCCCCACCCAAAACATTATCTTTTCCGTATGACACGGCTCTCGTTGGAGCAAGCAGTTAAAGATGTTGCTATTTTTTTGCTTGATTTATTTGTTATAACGTATAAAATATGTAGTTTTGTGTAGTTTGTTTGTCATAACGTACAAATGTGATTATACAAAGACCGACATATATTAATCGAGTAAAGCCTTTTATTGATAAAAATATCATTAAGGTCTTTACTGGGCAACGACGTGTGGGAAAGAGTTGCTTGTTAAAGCAGTTGTCCGATATATTTCGTGAGAATAATATCGATAGTAACATCATTTATATCAGTAAGGAATATGATGAGTTCTCCTTTTTGAGGGATAATAATGACTTGTCTGCCTATGTGAATGAAAAACTGAAGGATGGTGTGCCAAACTATTTGCTGATTGATGAGATACAAGACATAAAGGGCTTTGAACATACATTGCGCAGTCTGCAGGCTCAAGAAAAATGCGATATATATATTACAGGAAGCAATGCCAATATGTTGTCTAGTGACTTGACTACCAATCTTAGCGGGCGATATATTGAAATGATGGTTTCCTCCTTGTCCTATGACGAGTTCTTGACATTTCATAAGCTACGTGATGATAATGAAGCTTTGAGGAAGTATATGACCTTTGGCGGTATGCCTTATTTGTGCAACCTTCCACTTGAGCAAGATATAGCGTTGGAGTATTTGAAAAGCGTTTCGTCAACAATATTGCTTAAAGACGTTGTAGCGCGCGAAGGTATTCGTAATGTTGATTTTCTCGAATCATTGGTATCATACGTAGCCAATAATGTCGGCTCATTATTTTCAGCTAACAATATTAGCCGTTACCTCAAGTCGCAAAACGTGCCTATGACGCCATTACAGGTGATTAACTATCTCAAGGCATTGCAGGCAGCGTATATAATTCATAAGGTTGACAGGATAGACATTGAGGGATTAAAAATTTTTGAGATAGGTAGCAAATACTATTTTGACGATTTGGGACTTCGTAATGTTGCCACCCAGCTTGTGATAGGCAATGACATTTCAAAGGTTATGGAGAACTGTGTTTTTCGCCATCTGATAAATTGTGGATATAAGGTGTTTGTTGGGTACTTGCCAAAGGGTGAAGTAGATTTTGTCGGTTTAAAAGGTAATGATAAGATATACGTTCAGGTCGCTTATGTTATAGCAGATGAGCAGACAAGAATGCGTGAGTTTGGCAATTTGGAACGTATTTCAGACAATTATCCCAAGTACGTAGTAAGCCTCGACGAATGGTCATCGAATAGCAATAGTAATGGAATAATGCATTTACATTTGCGTGATTTCTTGAAGAAGACTTTGTAGGTGATTATTATCTTTGTTTGATGTCAAAACTATAGTAAGACACGGCTCTTTACTAATATTACTCATTCAACCTCGGGCTCGTGCGCATATCTTCCATACGTACGATTAGATGAAGATATATAATGTCAATAGGCGACACCATAATCATCAGATACTCTGACGATTTGCCACAAGTCAATCGCGTTCTCAACTGGCACCCCACATTGCAAAATCACGCACAAAAACATATCTTTGTGTGTTTCAAGCACAAAAAACTCATGGAGCAACTTAAAAAGTTGCCGATGCCAGCGATGATGTACTGAAAAGGTTCGTTGACAAACCCGAGTGCGTGAGTCCGCAATGATTTGGGCTTGAGTTTTGCTTCTTTTGGTCAAGCAAAAGAACATGCCGTTTTTTATTGCATTGCACGCCTTGCATTCAGGTGAATGCTCTCGCCGTAAATTGGCGAACTCATTTTCTGGCACATCTTGAAGTATTTTTCCGCTTCCGCAAAATTCCCTTCATCATTATAAATAGTGCCTATGTAAAATGCAGAATAGCAAGGATAGTAGAGCGTGTTTTCAAGTCTGCGGTCGATTGCCTTTTGGTAGAATTCCTTTGCCTGCGCGTATCTTTCCAGTTTGTGGCAGGCACGCCCCATACGGTAGGCGTATTCGTTGGCCTGAATTGCCGTCAACAATTCTGTTGGAACCGAATCAAGCAACAATATGCATTCCTCATAACAGCCCGCATCGAACAACAGACGCGCCTTGATGAGCGTGGCATTCCAGGCATCAAACATAGAGCACTCGTATTTTGCCTGAATGTCGTTTGATGTTGTGGCAGG
>CALABN010000364.1 GCA_937885735.1 uncultured Bacteroidota bacterium
TATTGCCCATTTCGTTATTTTTATTTTTCAAACGGTGAATTTATAGAACTCACCTACAGCCTATTCCCCCGCCCATCATTATTGCCATAATCAGATACGACTTTATATCAAAAAAATACCAAAACGGGCGCATTCCGTCATAGCCGACAATGCGTTTGGTGTGTTTTCGGCTCATCTTTAAGAACATTGCGCCAAACAAGATGAAAGTAACACCAGAAAGCACATAGTGATACCACTCCCTTTCTATCACAAGGTAGGAAAGCACACCAAGCCTTGCAACATTATAGCCTGCCACAAGCCATACAATTCCTGCAATTAGCAGAAGCGTCCTTTTTTTTACGTAAAACAGATTGCCCATCTCGTATCAATTTGCAATTGTTGTCAATACGCTATCAGAATCATTCCATTTCTTGTGTAAATTTCATCACAATATTTCAAAAAAACATTATTTATTACACAAAAAAGGCGGTAAGCATACGCTCCCGCCCTTTTGCATATTCAATTGTGTATGATTAAATCATTTCTTCAATCATTGCAACAGCCTTGTCAAGACCTGATGCGTTCTTGCCACCAGCAGTTGCGAAGAAAGGCTGGCCACCGCCACCACCTTGAATCTCCTTTGCAACACTGCGAATCATATTTGTTGCATTCAAGCCTGAAGCAACCGACTCGTCAGAAAGCATCACCGTCAGCAATGGCTTGCCATCGACAACTGTTCCTGCCACAAATGCAAACTTGCCGGTAAGCTGTCCGCGCAACTGGAATGCTATTGTCTTGACAACATCGGCGTTAAACTCGCCACGCAACACCATAAGTTTGGTGCCGTTCTTCTCTGTTGCCTTCGAAATCAGGCTATCCTTGACCTGTGCGCATTTTTCAACCATAAACTGCTCCGACTGCTTCTTCAAATCGGCATTTTCGTCGAGCAACTTCTTGATTGTCTGTGCAAGATTTGGTGCGTTGTTGAGCAATCCCTTGACGTCACGCAGTGCGTCCTGTTGTGCATCGAACAGGTTTTCTGCCTTTTCAGCTGTCACAGCCTCAATACGGCGGACACCTGCGGCAACCGAACTTTCCGACACAATCTTTATCAAGCCTATCTCGCCTGTTGAATGAACGTGTGTACCACCACAAAGTTCAATTGAAGGTCCGTACTTGATTACGCGGACTGTATCGCCGTACTTTTCACCGAACAAGGCCATGGCGCCAAGTGCCTTTGCCTCGTCGATAGGCATATTGCGGTTTTCCTCAAGAGGAAGATTCTGGCGAACAAGTTTGTTGGCAATGTGCTCTGCCTTACGCAATTCCTCATCGGTGACCTTCTGGAAATGAGAAAAGTCGAAACGCAGGCAGTCAGCCGAAACCATAGAACCCTTCTGTTCAACGTGTGTGCCAAGCACCTGACGCAATGCATAGTCGAGCAAGTGGGTTGCCGTGTGGTTGTTTGCGGTCTGTTGACGGCGTTCAACATTTACACAAGCGTGGAATGTTGCTGTTGGGTCCTTTGGCATCGATTTAGCCAGATGAACGCTCAACTTGTTTTCCTTCTTTGTATCGATAATCTCGATTCTCTCGCCATCGGCCTCAATGTAGCCTGTATCGCCCAACTGGCCACCCATTTCAGCATAGAAAGGTGTGCGGTTAAGTACAATCTGGTACAGTTCCTGGTTTTTCTGCTTAACCTTGCGGTAGCGCATAATCTCAACGTCAGCCTCAAGCCAATCGTAGCCGATGAATTCCGACTCGCCTTCCTCCTGAAGGTAAACCCAGTCGCCAGTCTCAACAGCGGCGGCGTTGCGGGCGCGGTCTTTCTGCTTCTTCATTTCGGCATTGAAATCGTCTTGATTGACAGTCAAGTCGTTTTCACGAAGAATCAACTCTGTCAAATCGAGAGGGAATCCGTAAGTATCATATAGTGTAAATGCCTCTACACCTGTAATCTCTTTTTTTCCTGAAGCCTTTGCGTCAGCCATAACCTTGTCAAGCAGACGCATGCCAGTCTCGAGTGTGCGAAGGAATGCCTCTTCCTCCTCCTTCATAACCTTCTCCACAAGAGCCTGTTGTGCAATCAACTCTGGATAAGCATCGCCCATTGTATCGACAAGAACTGGCAACAACTTGTACATAAATGACTTGCGCTGGCCAAGGAATGTATATCCATAACGTACTGCACGGCGCAAGATGCGTCGGATTACATAGCCAGCCTTTGCATTTGAAGGCAGTTGGCCGTCAGTAACTGAAAATGCTATTGTGCGGACGTGGTCGGCAATGACACGCATTGCAACGTCAACCTTTGCATCCTTGCCATATTCGCAGTTGCATATTTTGCCTATCTCCTTAATTATTGGTTGGAACACGTCGGTGTCGTAGTTCGATTTCTTGCCTTGAAGAGCCATGCACAAGCGTTCAAAGCCCATACCAGTATCAACGTGCTTGTGTGGCAACAATTCCAAAGAACCGTCAGCTTTGCGGTTGTACTGCATAAACACAAGGTTCCAAATCTCGATTACAAGCGGGTTGCTTTGGTTTACCAAATCACGGCCAGGCACCTTTGCACGTTCTGTATCGTCGCGCAAGTCGATATGAATTTCAGAGCAAGGACCGCAAGGGCCAGTGGCACCCATTTCCCAGAAATTATCGTGCTTGTTGCCGTGAATCACACGCTCACGTGGCAAATACTTGAGCCAGAAATTTTCAGCTTCAGTGTCGAGGTCAAGGTTTTCAGAAGGGTCGCCTTCAAAAACCGTGGCATACAAGCGGTCGACAGGCAATTTGTACACTTCTGTCAGCAATTCCCACGCCCAAGCAATGGCTTCTTCCTTGAAATAGTCGCCAAACGACCAGTTTCCAAGCATCTCGAACATAGTGTGGTGGTAAGT
>CALABN010000365.1 GCA_937885735.1 uncultured Bacteroidota bacterium
GCCCTGGATTTCGAGATAGGAAGCATCTGCGGAGGCGGAAGATACGACAACCTCACCGGCATATTCGGCCTTCCGGACATGTCAGGAGTAGGCATCAGCTTCGGAGCAGACAGAATATATGACGTACTGAAAGGCCTTGGGAAATTCCCGTCAGACCTCGGATGCAGCGCAAATATCCTTTTCGCCAACATGGGTACGGAAGAGACCGCATACCTGCTTCCGGTAGTATCCGCACTGCGGTCAAACGGAATTGCAGTCGAACTGTATCCTGAAAACACAAAGCTGAAGAAGCAGTTCGATTATGCCGATGCCAAATCCATACCGTTCCTGTCGATCACAGGCGGCAACGAGATGGAAAACGGCTGCATAAACGCAACAGGTACACATGAGGAATTGCTCCAAAGCAATGAGATATACAAAGAAGTATATTTTCAGCAGGAACACAATCTCGCTGTACAACTTACGTTCGAGTTCTGTTATTATGCCGTCGGGCAGTTTGTGCTTGATTTTTTCTGGAAGGTTGATTTTGCTGTAGTTGCCAAGGACTATGCCGAATGCCAAGGACGATATAGCCCCGCTGAACCCGAAATATTCGGCCAGTCCGTAGACAATGAACATAAATGCAAACGTGGTGAATTGAGTGTTTGGAAAAGTCTTTATCCAGTTCATTAGGCGAAGCCAAATGTAGCCTGCTCCAATGCCCAAAACCGATGCAAGCACAAGTGATGAAATCAGTGAGCCGATTATTTTGCCGAATTCAACAATGCCAGTTGTGTAACTGTCCAGGAAACTGATTACAAACACGATACACAATACGTCAGTAAGTGCCGATTCAAGGACGAGGATTGTGCCAGGCTTTTTGTTCATATGCAACAGGCTGACCATAGGCAGGACAACGGCCGACGATGTGCCTCCCATTATGAAACCTGCAATGAACGACAATAGCCACGAGTAATGAAGCATATAGTGAAGCAACGCGGCAACAATAGTCGCCGTTATGAAAAAGAAGCAGAACGTCAGTTTCGATGCTGTGCGCATTGAACCCCAAATGCTTGACAGTTCCATATTCAGGCCACCTTCAAACAAGATTATGATAAGGGCTACGTTGGTGAGCACCTTGCCAAGCATTCCAAGGCTGTCAACCGACGCCCAATTGAATATTGGCCCTATCAGAATGCCAACAATGATGAGTATCAGCACGTCAGGAATGCGGGTTTTCTGATATAGGATTGTCAGGTAATGTGAGAAAAAATATAACAAGCCTATGCAAATGATAGTTATTTCCATATTGTTTCGGTGTTAAGGCATTGTACAATCCAATTGTTGTTTAAAGTTAGCATTTCAAACAATAACTGAAAATGGTTTGTGCCAATGAGATGAAAAAATAATCCATTTCTTTAATTATTATTTACAAAGCCATTGAATGAAATGATGTATTTTGTTAAAAAATAATAGATTGAAAATCAATTTTTTAATCTATATTATTTATACCGATGCTAAAAGTCGGTTATTTTGAAAGGATTGTACGAAATGTTGGTGTCGTAGGTGTCGATATTTTCAAAATTCTTGAGCCAGCGGACAATTTTATTGGTGATTGGCAGTATGAGTATTTCGTAAAATGTCTTCATTCCCATTTGGGTGAAGATAAGAATCAGCAAATCGTGGTTTGGCAAGATGCCGTAAAACGCAATGCTGAAGAATATCAATGAATCGGTGCTTTCTCCCACAATTGTCGATGCTATGGCCCTGACAGAAAAGAATCTGTCTTTATGTAGCAGTTTCATTCTGCTCATTACATAAGCATTTAGGAATGAACCGCATAGAAACGCCACAAAACTTGCAGTCGATAGTCTTATCGTGTTGCCGAGTACGAGGCTGAATGCTGGCTGGTGTGTGAAATTCTCCGAGCCAGGCAACAATATGCTCAATTGGAAGAAGCCGACGGCGAGGAAATTCAGCGCAAAGCCGAGCCAGATGACAAGTCGAGCCTTGCGGAATCCCCAAACCTCTGTAATCAAGTCGTTGATGATGTACGATATTGGAAAGATTATCAGGCCTGCCGTTGCTTCAATAGGCCCAATGTTGATAGTCTTTTGCTCAATAATGTTGGATACTACAAGGCAGACTGCGAACAGCAATCCGCACAGCATAAATGCAATGGATACGCTCTTTTTCATTGTTTCTTGTTTTTAACGTGGTTATCAAGTACACGGTTCGCAAAGATATATCAATTTGTGAATTGCGACATCCTAAAGTTTTAGTAACAAAAATACTTTGCTTGAATTTGCTTTTACCTGTAACAGATTTTTTGTGAGATGTAACGTAATGTATTGAATCGATGTGAAATCATCATACGGTGTTTATAAAAAAAGCCACCAATGAGGTGGCTTTTATAATTGACATTTTCAAAAGTTATAGCACAGCTTTTGGATGCACTCCCTTTCAAATTATTTATATTATCATTTGTTTTTGTAAGAATGACTGATGTTACTCCCACAATTGCTATTACTGATTTCCTCCAAACGGTGTGATGCCCAACCAGACATACGTGCAATTGCAAACATTGGTGTAAACAGTTCGCGAGGAATGTCAATGGCCTCATAAACGAATCCAGAGAAGAAGTCGACATTTGCACAAACAGGCTTGACATTGCCGTTTTTGTATTCGGCAAGAGCCTTTGGCGCAATTTCCTCAATGTTAAGGTATAGCTGTAGTTCCTTTTCAAGACCTTTTTCCTTTGCGAGTTCAATTGCCTTCTCCTTCAACAATTGGGCACGAGGGTCGGAAACTGTATAGACAGCGTGTCCTATGCCGTAAATCTTTCCTGAACGGTCGTAGGCTTCCTTGCGAAGAATCTTCATCAAGTATGACTTGATTTCTTCCTTGTCATTCCAGTTGCTTACGTTCTTCTTGATGTTTGTCATCATTTCAAGAACCTGAAGGTTTGCACCGCCGTGCAAACGGCCTTTCAGAGAGCCAATGGCTGCCGCTGTTGCAGAATAAGTGTCGGTCATTGCTGACGATACAAGGCGCATAGTGAACGTAGAGTTGTTGCCACCGCCGTGTTCTGCGTGCAGAATCATCATCAAGTCGAGGATTTCCGCTTCCAGAGGTGTGTATTTGTGCCCTTTAACCATATAAAGGAAGTTCTCTGCTGCTGACAAGTCGGCTTGCGGGTGACGAATTACCAACGACTTGCGGTAGAATGCGTGGCGCATTCCTTGATACGAGTAAGCAACAATGACAGGCAATTTGGCTATCAGGTTAAGCGACTGCTTTACCAGCGAAGGCAATGAGTAGTCTTCGGCAGTGTCGTCGAGTGTGTACAGAATCAGCACTGAACGGGCAAGCATATTCATTATGTCGCGTCCTCGCAACGACAGAATCATATTTGTGAAATTGTCGTCAAGGTCGCGTTTGCCAGCCAAATGTGTTGTAAGTTCGGCCAACTGAAGTGGTGTAGGTAGCTTTCCTGTCAGCAAAAGGAATGTTGTCTCCTCGAATCCTGGACGGTGTTCTGCCTGAAATCCTTTTACAAGTTCGCGAATAGGGAACCCACGGTAACGCAGGTCTCCTTCGGTTGGAATTAGTTGGTCTCCTTCACGTTTATAGCCGACAACGTCGCCAATGTTGGTAAGGCCAACCAATACACCAGAGCCGTCAGCGTTGCGTAAGCCTCGCTTGACGTTGTATTTCTCGAACAAATCCTTTTCGATTTGGCAAGATTGGTTGACTAAACGCGATACGTCGGAAATGAAATTTTCCATTATCTTTTATTTATAGATTCTTAATTAGAGCGTCTGCAAAATCCGAAGTGGAAAGTTTTGTGGCACCTTCCATAAAACGGTGTAAATCGTAAGTCACGGTTTTCTGTGAAATAGTCTTGCTCATTGACTTGCGAATGCTTTCAGCAGCCTCGTACCAACCCATATAGTCGAGCATCATTGCGCCAGAAAGAATCAAAGAGCCAGGATTTGACACGTTTTTGCCAGTGTATTTAGGTGCAGTTCCGTGAGTTGCCTCAAAGATTGCATATCCGCTTTGGTAGTTGATGTTTGCGCCTGGTGCGATGCCGATGCCACCAACGCAAGCGGCAAGTGCATCTGAAATGTAGTCGCCGTTAAGGTTCAGGGTGGCAATTACAGAATACTCGGCAGGACGTGTCAATATTTGTTGTAGGAAAGCGTCTGCTATGCAATCTTTTATGATGATCTTTCCTGCCTTTTCAGCGGCGGCCATTTCGGCATTGGCAGCCTCCTCGCCGATTTCCTTCTTGCGTTGCTCCCATTTGTTCCAGGTGTAAACCTTGTCGCCGAATTCGCGCTCTGCCAGTTCGTAGCCCCAAATCTTGAATGCGCCTTCGGTGAACTTCATAATGTTGCCTTTGTGGACAAATGTCACTGATGGCTTGTTGTGGTCGATGGCATACTGTATTGCGGCACGGATAAGACGCTCGGAACCGTCCTTGCTGACTGGCTTAATGCCGATGCTTGATGATTCTGGGAAACGGATTTTCTTGACACCCATTTCTTCGATGAGGAACTTCTTGATTTTCAGATTCTCGTCGGTTCCGTTCATATATTCGATGCCTGCGTATATGTCTTCGGTGTTTTCACGGAAGATGCACATATCGACAAGTTCTGGGCGCTTTACAGGCGAAGGAGTGCCTTCGTAATAGCGTACAGGACGCAAGCAAACGTACAGGTCAAGAGTTTGGCGAAGTGCCACGTTAAGTGAGCGGATGCCACCGCCAATTGGAGTTGTAAGCGGGCCCTTGATGCCTACAAGGTATTCACGGAATGCGTCAAGTGTCTCGTCAGGAAGCCAACTTCCAGTTGCATTGAAAGCCTTCTCGCCTGCCAAAACCTCTTTCCATTCAATTTTGCGTTTGCCGCCGTAGCATTTCTCAACGGCAGCATCCATTACTTTCTGTGATGCAGGCCAAATGTCGATGCCAATGCCGTCGCCCTGGATGTAAGGGATTATTGGATTGCTTGGAACATTCAGTTTACCGTTGCTGATTGTGATTTTCTCTCCCATAACTATTATTTTTTTGATTGTTTTCTGATTTGATTCAATGCGCCACCCAATTTGAACCATTCAATTTGTGCGGCATTGTAAGTGTGGTTGACTGCTATTATCTCGCTTGTGCCGTCGGCGTGCTTGATTGTCATTTGCAGAGGGACGCCTGCCGCGAATTTCGTCAGACCGCTGATGGCGAATGTGTCATTTTCGCGAATCTTGTCGTAGTCGGCCTTGTCGGCGAATGTAAGGGCCAGCATACCTTGTTTCTTAAGGTTGGTTTCGTGGATTCGTGCAAACGATTTTGCCAAAACGACATTGACACCCAAATGGCGTGGTTCCATTGCGGCATGTTCGCGGCTTGAGCCTTCGCCGTAGTTCTCATCGCCTATGATGATGCTGCGCAGCCCTTTTGCCTTGTATGAGCGTGCAAGTTCAGGAACTGCAATGTAGTTGCCTGAAGTGGTGTCAAGCACTTGGTTGGCTTGTTCGTTGAATGCGTTGATGGCGCCAATAAGCAGGTTGTTGCTGATATTGTCGAGGTGTCCGCGGAAGCGAAGCCACTTTCCTGCCATGCTTATGTGGTCAGTCGTGCATTTTCCTTTAGCCTTGATAAGCAACTTGAGGTCGTCGAAATCCTTTCCGTCCCATTCTGCAAATGGTGTGAGCAGTTGAAGGCGTTCGCTGTCAGGATTAACCTTGATTTCGATGCCAGAACCGTCGGCTGGGGCGGCAATGAATCCGTCAGGGTCGGTCAGGAAGCCTTTTGCAGGCAACTCCTCGCCTTTTGGCGCATCTAGCATAACCTTACGGCCGTCCTCAGTTGTCAGAGTATCCTTTAGAGGGTTGAACAGCATTGAACCCGAAATAGCCATTGCGGTGACCATTTCTGGTGATGCCACAAAACCGCAAGTGTTTGGATTGCCGTCAGTGCGTTTTGCAAAGTTGCGGTTGAACGAGTGTATGATGCTGTTCTTTGCTGTCGGGTTGTCGGTGTGGCGTGCCCATTGTCCGATGCAGGGACCGCAGGCGTTGGCCATTACCAATCCGCCTATCGACTTGAATGCGTCGAGTTGTCCGTCGCGTTCGGTGGTCTTTTTCACTTGTGCCGAACCTGGCGATACGATGAATTCAGCCTTTACCTTGATGTTCTTGTCTTTTGCCTGACGAGCGACTGAAGCGGCGCGGTCAAGGTCTTCGTATGACGAGTTGGTGCAAGAGCCAATCAAGCCAACCTCCATTTTTTCAGGATAGTTGTTTTTCTTGATGTAGTCGGCAAATTCTGATATTGGTGTGGCCAAATCTGGTGAGAATGGTCCGTTTATGTATGGCTCAACCTCTGAAAGGTTTATCTCTATCAGTTGGTCGTAGAATTTTTCTGGATTGTCGTACACTTCCTTGTCGCTTGCAAGATTGTCAGCGTTTTTGTCAGCCAATGCGGCAATTTTTTCGCGGCCAGTTGCGCACAAATAGTCGTGCATCTTCTTGTCGTATGCGAATATTGATGTTGTAGCGCCAATCTCGGCACCCATATTGCATATTGTTCCTTTGCCAGTAGCCGACAACGATGCGGCACCTTCGCCGAAGTATTCTACTATGCATCCTGTTCCACCTTTTACGGTAAGCAGGCCAGCAACTTTCAGTATGATGTCTTTTGGTGATGCCCAGCCATTCAGTTTGCCTGTCAGTTTTATGCCGATGAGTTTAGGCATCTTCAACTCCCAAGGAAGACCAACCATTACGTCAACAGCGTCAGCGCCGCCAACACCTATGGCAACCATTCCCAAACCACCTGCGTTTACAGTGTGTGAGTCGGTTCCAATCATCATTCCGCCAGGGAAAGCGTAGTTTTCAAGAAGTACTTGATGGATGATGCCTGCGCCTGGCTTCCAAAAACCGATGCCGTATTTTGCGGCAACATTGCGAAGAAAGTCGTAAACCTCGCGGTTTTGCTCATTGGCTACGGCAAGGTCCTTTTCGGCTCCCACGTTTGCCTGGATAAGGTGGTCGCAGTGTACTGTAGATGGAACCATTGTCTTGCTTTTGCCTGCATTCATAAACTGAAGCAATGCCATTTGTGCTGTTGCATCCTGCATTGCTACGCGGTTTGGTGCAAAAAGTGCGTATTCGGCGCCACGTGCATAAACCTTTTCTTCTGCCTCTGGCGACAGATGTGCATATAATATCTTCTCACTCAATGTCATTGGACGGCCAAGCATCTTTTTCGCCTTGGCAACCTTTGCTGGCAATTCGTTGTAGAATTGCTCAATCATCTCTAAATCAAACAGCATTTTATAATTATTTAATTAATATTCAATCTTGTTGTAATCAATGCCGTGCAGATTGCATTTTTAGCCAATTTGCAACGCACGCAAATGTAGTATTTTATGTGTAGTTATTTGTAATACACGGCGTTTTTACGTTTTTTGCTTAAAACAAGACATTTCGGATTGTTCCTTGACATTTTGCTTTGTGAACAATTAATGAAGAAATAGTGAATTTTAGTGAAATTATAGTGAAATATTAATATGCTATTTTTATTTTTAAATAATTGTTTTAGTTATATTTGTTTTAAAATTTAATGAAATTGGAATATGATACATATTGTCATTACAAATGATATGTTACGTATGTTGCTTGAGATAGAATCTTGCCTGACGCGTTTTGGTTCGTGTAAATTGCCGTTGAGCATAAGTAACAAAATGCGTAAGAATTCAAGGAAAAAAAGTTCATATGCATCTACAACAATAGAGGGCAATCCACTTACAGAACAGCAGGTCAGCGAAGTGATAGATTCTACAGAAAGACATTTCCTGAAACCAGAACAAGAAGTAAGGAACTATTTTGCGGCACTGCAATTGACAGAAGAGTATATTCGCAGAAAGACGCCGTTTTCACTTCAACTTATTTTGGCTGTTCAGAAACAGGTTGTGAAGGGCGAAAGCAAGGAAAAAATCGGGTTGCGTGGTCCGATGCCACCAGGGGTGTTGTTTGCAGTGTATGATAGCGTTACGCATCAAGCTGACTATATTCCGCCTCAATATGACGATATTATGCCTTTGTTGAAGGAACTTATTGAATATGTGAATTCTTCAGATGACCATCCTATTGTAAAGGCTGCTATTGTTCATTATCAATTGGTTACAATTCACCCATTCGAGGATGGGAACGGAAGAACCGCCAGAATCCTCTCCGATTACATTCTTGACTTGTATGGCTATGGTTTTGGACAAATAGGTTCTCTTGAAGAATATTTTGCATACGATGTGGAAGAATACTACAATTCGTTGCAAATGGGGTTGCCTCCACTGTTTTACGATGGTAGGGAGAATCCGCCTCATCCTGAAATATGGATGAATTATTTCTTGCGGATGATGTTGTTGCATGCTAGGAAAGTGGTTGAGATTGCCAATCAAACGCAAACTGTTCAGATTGATGCAGGTATGTCATTCCTTTCATCAAAGGAACAGGCTTTCCTAAAGTATCTGTTGCGAAAGAATGTTATGCAGTTTACACCGATTGAAGTGGCGAAATCAATGAAGGTGAGCAACCATACCATTATTAACTGGTGTGCAGGATTGTCAAAGAATGGGTTCCTTACTCCTAACTTGGTTAATCAGCGTATAAGGTCGTATTCGGTTACGGACTTGGCTCGAATGGCTAAATAATAAAAAACGAAGTGCCATTGCATTTTTGTGGCATTTCGATTGTATTATACAAACTACCTATCCGCAAAAATGTTGTATTGCAAAGTATTCTTTGTGTTTATGTGATTATTTGATTCGTTTTAAATAATTACAATTTCAGTCTCGATTGCGTTCAAAGAAATCAATCTTGTTTTCGATTTCCTCAAATTTTTGGTTTATCGAATAACGCGATTTGCCCATTGACGAAACTAAGTGCCACGAATTGATTTTACTCTGTTTCAGTATTTGTTTTTCTACTTTTCAGGATACGAGGCCGTCTTCTTGACAGTGTAGTCTTTGCCGTAGTCGAGAATGTAGATTGCGGTGTTTTGGTAACCGCCTTGGTCAGAGAATGGCACAAAGTTGAATTCAGTCTGCAACAATGGTGCCTTGTGGTACATAATGTATTTCCTGAAATCGTGGCCATACTTGTTGAGTGCAGAACAGAAATACATTGTTATGTCGTATCCTTGGAATGCCATACGGTCAGGCTCCGTGTTCAGAATGTTGCGGTAGTTGCGGACGAAATCGATTATTTCAGGTTTTGAATAGTCGATGTAAGAGTTTGACAGATAATGGGTTTGCGTGTTGTGGAAATTGTCAATGTCGATGCTCTCGAAACGCTCCCACGTCTGACGGCCAAACACTTTCACGTTGTATTCATACGAATAGCCGTTGAGTTTACCCATTACGTCGGTTACAAATGCGCGGTCGGTTGACGGAATGATGACAATGTTCTCCCTGCCCTTCATAAATGCGCTGTTCAGCATATCGCCACTTGTGCTGTAGTAGTAATACTCGTTGTAACGCACTTGGTCTAGGTTGTCGCTCTTGATTGATGCGTAGAACTGACGTTTGAACTCGGCAATGTAGTTGTATTCCGACTCGTATTCCTGATTCTTGGCGTTGCCGTTGTGAATCACGATGTAGTTTTTGGTGTCGATTTGGTTAAGGTAGTCGGCCACATACTTCATCTGGATGTCGGGTGTTGGTGCAACCTGGAAGGCGTATGGGTTGTGGTCGATAAATGCAGGTTTTACTGACAGTGGCGATACAATGTTTATCTGATGTTCCCACGCATAGTCGCCAACAACTTGCAGTTCACCGCTGAATGCAGGCCCGATGAACAGGTTGAAGTCTGACAGGTCGTGGTTGCGCAGATAGTTGGCAATGTAAAGACTGTCACCTTTTGTATCAATTATTTGGAGATTGAACGAAAGCCCTTGCTTTTTCAGTTCGTTCAAGGCAAGCAATGAGCCAGCGTAGAATTCAATGTAGTTCTTCGACTTGCTGTATATCTTGCCTGTCTTGTCGCTCCAGCCTGTGGTATCGTTCATATTGAAGTAGAAAGGCAGTAGCAATGCCACATTGTATGTCTTTGTAGGGTCGAATTTGGCATCTTGTGCCGTGTGCATCAGTCGGTTGTCGGCTTCGTAAGCCTCAATGCGCTGTCTTTCGGCATCGCTTATTTTGGGCTCTTGAGCAACAACTGGCTCGGCAACAGGTTCAACAGTCTTTTGTTCGGCATTTACGTTTACTGCGCCCTTTGGAATTCGTATGAGTTCGCCCTCCTGAACGCCTCGTTTCTTGAGGTCTGGATTCAGTTTGAGCAATGTCTTTTCGTTGATTTGGTATGCCTTTGCAATGCCGTAAATGGTTTCCTGCTTTTCTACCTTGTGAAGGTCGAAGTCGCCGACTATCACCTCTTCGGCAACGTCTTTCTGGACAGGCACTTTGAGTGTCTCGTCAACCTGAATGTTGCGTCCAACTATGTCAGGATTGAGTTTCTCGATTTCGGCAGGTGTGGTCTGGTATTTGCGGGCAATTCCGTACAATGTTTCCTGTTTTTCAACCTTGTGAAAGACGAAAGCCGTGTCGGCAGGCTGAATTTCAGCATCTGCGCTTTCTTCTACTGAAGTCTTGATTCTCAATCGGTCGCCAATTTTTATACCCAATTCCGAACCTGGATTTAGTTTGTAAAGTTCATCAATGCTGATGCCGTAACGTTTGGCAATATTGTAAGGTGTATCTCCTTTTGTGATAAGGTGATAGTTGTATTTTTCCTCAACCTTTACTTCAGGTTTGATGCGCACCTTTATATATTGGTCGGGATGAATCTGGTAAGTAAGTTGCGGGTTGTCGCTGATGATTGTGTCGACAGGAATCTCGTAGGCACGGCTGATGGCGCTCAAAGTCTCGCCTTTTCTGACAATGTGTATGTAGTATTCTTTTCCATTCAGGTTTACCTTGTTGTTGGGATGCTTTATTGTTTCATCTTGAGCCACAATAACTTGCATAGCCGAAATCAATATTGTGGCTATCAGGAAAATGGATTTTTTAGCGCTCATCATTATTTCAGTTTTGAACCTCAAAAGTAATAAAAAGTGTTGAGATTTTGGATTCCATGTAATTTGTTATCACAAATCGTCCATTGGACTCGTTTTGCCAATAAAAAAATCCTGTTACGTTGTCGGTAACAGGATTTTTCTTTCAATATAGTCGGTTGTTACATTTTCAGTTTCTTCTCTATTTCATCGATGTAGCCTTTGAACTGGCGGTCGGTGTCAATAAGGTTGTTGACAGTCTTGCAAGCGTGCAGAACAGTTGCGTGGTCCTTGCCACCTATTTGCGAGCCGATGGTTGCCAACGAAAGTTTTGTCATATTCTTTGCGAAGTACATTGCAATCTGGCGTGCCTGTACTATTTCGCGCTTGCGAGTCTTTGAAGTGATGGAATCCGTCTGAAGGTTGAAATAGTCGCAAACCACCTTCTGTATGTAGCCAACGCTCAATTCGCGTGTTGTGTTCTTAACAAGTTTGTCGATAATCTGGCGGGCCAATTCAATGGTTATGGTCTCGCGGTTCAGTGTTGAATGGGCGAGCAAAGAAATCAATGCGCCCTCAAGTTCCCTGATGTTGTTGGTAATGTGTGCGGCAACGTAGTCAAGAATGTCGTCGCTAACCTCGATGCCCTCGTTGTAAGCGTATTGCTTGAGAATCGACTTGCGTGCCTCGTAGTCAGGGTTTGTTAGTTCAGCCGACAATCCCCATTTGAATCGCGACAGCAGACGGTCTTCAATGCCCTGCAAATCGGCAGGTGCCTTGTCTGACGTGATTATCAGTTGCTTGCCTGTTTGGTGCAGATGGTTGAAAATCTCGAAGAAGATGTCTTGAGTCTTTTCCTTGCCTGCAAGTTCGTGGATGTCATCAATAATCAGCAAGTCTATCATTTGATAGAAGTGCAGGAAGTCGTTGCGGTTGTTGTTCATTGTGGCATCGGCAAATTGAGTGCTGAACTCGTGACCTGTCACATACAATACAACCTTGTCCTGATAGCGGTCCTTTGTTTCAATGCCTATGGCTTGAGCCAAATGTGTCTTGCCCAAACCAGAGCCACCATATATGAACAGCGGATTGAAAGTTGTCTTGCCAGGATTTGTGGCAATGGCGTATCCTGCTGAACGTGCCAGGCGGTTGAATTCGCCTTCGACAAGACGGCTGAATGTGTTGCGGTTGTTCAGTTTTGGGTCGATTTGCAGTTTCTGTATGCCTGGAATTACAAATGGATTTTTGATTGAGGAATGGTCTTTGTTTGGCAAGTTTACAGGGTCGTTGTACAAATCCTTCTTGTTGTTGGTAGGCAACTTTATCACGGTTGGCTGGGCATGAGGCATCATGTTGTTTTGCATTACAACATTGTACTCAAGTCCTGCGCCTTCGCCTAATTCAGTATGCAAAGCCTTGCGCAGAAGGTCGATGTATGTTTCCTCCAAATATTCATAATAGAATGTACTTGGAACCTGAATGGTTAAAACTTTTCCATTTAACTTTACAGGAATTATGGTCTCAAACCATGTTTTGTACTCTGCAGATTTTACATTGTCCTTAATAAACCGCAGACAATTTGACCAAACTTGATTAAAATCCTTATCCATTTGATTAATAATGACTTTTATTTTGTGTGTTTCGATGTACAAACATTGTTAAAAAATCGGAGAAAAAAAACCGATTTGCCTGTTGCATTTTTCGTATTTCCGTTATTGTTCTAAATATCAATCAAAAAAAATTTCAAGTTTTTTAAAATATTTTATAATTGATTGATAATCAGTTTACTGCAAGTAAGTTTTATAACTTGTTGAAAACTAATTTGGTAATTTTTTTGATTTGGTTTAAGTGAATTTTTTGGTCAAAATTTTGACAAAAATTTGATTAAAAAACGATAAAAAATCAATCTGTTTTCAACTCGTTTTTTTCCGTTGTGAACAAGTCACTTTTTTCAGCCAAAGGCAGTTAGTTTTATTGGCTGTTTTGGACGTATTTTATCAAAGACAAATGCTAAAAATCACTTTTCCAGTTTCTTTGCTTCGTCCATCGATATCTTGCTGTTGTTGTTGAACGGCACTATAAAGGCATCAGGATATTCCGCCTTTATTGACTCTTTGAATTGTTTGGCCTCGGCAAGTGTGCCGAATTTTCCAATAAAGTATTTGTACTTGTTGCCGTCCTTGAACTCGTAGATGTCGGGCTTGCCTTTGAATTTATCTTGAGGCGATGCTACGGGTGTCGATGTGGTGGCGACTTGCAGTCTGTAGCAAAGTGAGTTTTCAACAATTTCGTGAGAGGTTGCCTTTTGCACCTCCACCTCTTCTTGGCTCAATGTCGAGAAATAACTTTTTATGGCGCGGTAGATGGCTGAAGCCAGATAGTCCTGTCCTTCTTTCGACATCAGGTATTTTTCTTCCTCTTCGTTGGAAATGAAGCCTGTTTCAATGAGGATGCTTGGCATTTTGGTGTGCCACAAGACAAGGAATCCAGCCTGCTTTACACCACGGTCGAACCTTTTGGCCTTGTCGCGGAATTCATCTTGCACCATTGATGCCAGTTCCAGGCTTTTGTCGAGATACACGTTTTGCATCAGCGAGAAAATGATGTACGATTCTGCCGATGAAGGGTCGAATCCTTCATATTTTGTGTTGTAGTCTTGCTCCAGCACGATTACAGAGTTTTCCTTTTGAGCCACGTCGAGGTTGCCTTGCGATTTGTGCAGACCCATTGCGAATGTCTCGGTTCCGTATGGTTTGGTGTTTTTGTTTGAGTTGGCGTGGATTGACACAAACAGGTCGGCGTTGTTCTTGTTTGCTATTGCGGCACGTTGGTCGAGAGGAACGAAGAAATCATCGTCGCGGGTATATATTACTTTGGTGTCAGGAAGATTCTTGCTGATGTACTCGCCTACCTTTTTTGTGATTGACAGAACAATGTCTTTTTCCTTTGCCTGCTTGCCAACAGCACCAGTGTCGTGTCCGCCGTGACCAGCATCTAAAACTACGGTGTGCTTGTTTGCAGGCGTTTTTTGTGCGTTGGCTACGGTGCTGTTCAGACTAAATATCGATATTGTTAGAATTGCAAGTACAAAATTTCGGTTCATGCTTTATTGGCACTTTAAAAATGATTAGTTTTGGCACGCAATAATAATATGTGTTATTGCGTAACAAAAATAGTATATTTCTATTTGATTTGAAAACAAAAGGTCTTATTGCGACAATAATATTAAGTTTAATCATTTGTTTAACAGTTGATGCTCAAATTGTTGAAAATGATTCTACTAAAAACGTCGCAACAAACGATACGATAGCAAAGCCGATTGCTGACAGTTCAGGTGTCAGCATTGCGGATACCACAACACTAATTGATTCGGTTGGCGCCCCAAAGCCCAAGCCGAAAAAGCAATTGTTGACTTCCGACGTCAAGACAAGTGCCAAGGACTCAATGATTATGTCGCTTGACGGTAAGAAAGTTTTCCTTTTTGGTGATGCAAAAATAGAATTTGAGGACATAACCCTAACTGCCGCCTACATTGAGGCCGATTTGGACGAAGGAATCATTTATGCAGAAGGTGTTGCCGATACTACCGGCAAAGTTGAAGGGCAGCCTGTCTTTAATCAG
>CALABN010000366.1 GCA_937885735.1 uncultured Bacteroidota bacterium
GTAATTCTACGGATGGCGCGGGTGCAGACAGGGCAGAATGTCGGGGCTTGATTGGTCTTCATGCGGCAATCATCGGCCGGACGATAACATCCTTTTGTCTGATAACCTGCGCCTTCGAATATGCCTACGCCCTGGATGTCCATCATATCGGCCCACTTTGACTGGAAATCGTGCAGGGTGGTGATGTTGGGCTCCCATGGTTCGGTGTCGGCCGGATACCACACAGTGTCCATGTCATCGTAAGCATACTCGTCGCCCAGGCCACCATAGGAATGACCGAACTCATGGACGAAGACTTCTTTGAACGTAGGGTGATCACTTGACGCAAATGTCACCTGATTATAGATGCCACCGCCTCCATATTTCTCTGTGTTGACCAGCACCATGATATGCTCGAAAGGAACGTCTGCCAGCAGGTCATAGATGCGGTGCATATCCTGAGAGGTGAGATAGCGGTCAGAGTAGAATGTGTCATAATGTGTCTGCGAGGCGGTGTTCTTCCAGTCCTGTTTGCCTGGGACGGAAGGTCCGGAGTCACGGCTTGGAGCCGCCACGGCCACTACATTGAAACGGTCTTTGAGGCTGCGGAAAGGCTCATATTCAAAGAGGGCATCTACTGAGCGCTCACAGTCCTTATAGAACTTATCCATCTCGGCTTCAGTGTAGCCTTCGGCCAGAATGGCCAGGTCAATGCAATCTGCCAGGTTTACATTCTCTCCATTCATCCTGTCATTTTGCCCTTCTCTCTTTTCACTATTCCCTTTCCAGACATAGCGATAAGGAATACCCGTATTGCCGATAGGACGGATGAGTATGTCTTTTGGATCTACACTGTGTGTCAGCGAAGTGCAGACCTTGCTGTGCTTGTCGGTAAGCGTGATGTTGATATCGACAGGCGCTTTCGGATAAGGGATATTATAGCTGCATTCAAAGGCGCGGCTTACCTGCTTGGCCTCATTCTCATTGAGCCACTCCTGAAAAAGGGTGGAGAATGTCCAGACATAGATTACTTCCTGTGTGTCATGATCGCGTACGGTGAGCTGACCATTGCCTTGCAGGAATTTCTCGCTCAGACGAGCTCGCCGGCCTGCCCATTGTGGCTGCTTGTAAAGGTGCTCGATATAGATCTGCTGTATGCTGTCATTGCCTGCAAAGATATAATCCAGGCGGAGGGTATTGTCTTCGAAATACTGGTCAAAGTCTTGCGCTTGTGATGGCAAGACGATGAGGAACAACAGGAACAGGAGGGTGATGATTTTATTCATATTCTGTAAAAATTGGGAAGGGATATGCAAGAGTTGGGGAGTCAGACAGGCCTTTGTCAAAGCGATTCTATCAGGACAGGATCTTCTCCATCCAGATCATATCATAATATCTGCCAAACTTAAAGCCACATTTGTGGAAGTGTGCCACCTTGGTATAGCCATGCTTCTCGTGGAAGGTTTCGCTGGCATTATCAAGATACTCATCAGGCACCTCAATCCAGGCGATGCAGGCATTCATATTCTTTACACCGATGGCGGGCATGAGCCTTTCCAGTTCTTCATATAGTGCAGAGCCTATGCCTTTGCCGCGTGCATCTTCTTTCACATAGATACTTGTCTCGACGCAATGATCGTATGCACTACGTTCTTTGAATGGGCTGACGTATGCATAGCCTACAATCTCTCCGTCAATCTCTGCTACGATATAAGGGAATATCTTCAGTGTATGGATGATGCGGTCACGGAATTCATCGACCGAAGGAACAACCAGTTCAAAAGAGATAGCTGTTTTTTCGATATACGGAGCATTTGCTGGATGGGGCGTGTATTCATTGGTGGCAATGAATTTGTCATTTGAGGTCACGTCAAATCTGTTGTTGTGGTTTCTTTCCAAATGGAGACCTTCGTTGGTCTTCAGCAAAGACTCATTTAAGTCACTTTTTGGATTTGGATCTAAATTGTTGGCTGCAAGTTTGATTAGACGCATTTTTATTCATATTGATAGTTTGTTACTTGGTAAATGTTTCTCTGCTTCAGTTTTAGGGTTGTATTCAAAGGCTAAAACCACAAAAGAGTTGCCAATTACAAATACAATAGGTATACTTTCTTCTGCCATTTTCCCTATATTTTCAAAAATAGATGATGATGAGAGGTTGAGTGATGTTTTGCTTAAAATGTGGGAGTTAATTGTATATGTCATTATGCCAATGATGGTTGGTATGATTGTGGTTTCCGATGAATTGATTGAAACTTTGTTCTCGGCAAAATGGTTGCCATCTTCTCCATGGATGAGAATATTGTGTGTGGGCGGGGTTGCTTCTCCTTTGAGTCTTTTGCTAAATCAACTTATAAGTGCCAAAGGCCGTGCGGATGTTTATTTAAAAGTTGAAATTTATAAGAAAGTCATTAATCTGTTATTAATGATAGTTGGTTTGTTATGCGGAATTGAGGCTTTTTTGTGGTTGTCTGTTGTTTCTTCTTATATAGGGTTAATCGTTGATTTGTTGTATACGTCTCAAATATTGAAGATAAATAAAATACAATATTTATCTAGTGTGTTGTCTCCATTATTTCTGTCATTAATAATGGGAGGGGTTGTTTTCTGTGTTGGATTGTTGCCTTTAAATAATTGTGCTGTTAGGCTTGTGGTAATGTCGATTGTGGGGGTTGTGACTTACGTCTCCTTGTCGAAAATGAGTAACTCATACGAATATGTTTATTTAAAACAAGTGTTGCGAGAAAAGTTTATAAATAAACAATGACATTGATGATGTCGTTTTTGCCTCATTGTTGCTCGAATTATTGGTGTAGTTCGTCAAACTTTAAGATGCCTTAATGTTCCCTTAATGTTGGCTTAATGCAGAACGGCCGTTGTCCCTTGTCATAATCTTTTTTTTGTTCCGATGCCTTTGACATTAGTTTCTCAAGCATCCGATAGGTACAACGTAGATGCCGTCCTTGCGTCGGTATGCGTATTTGCCCACGCCTATCAGAACCATTTTGAACGACGGAGCGCGCATCTTGTCGGTGTCGATGATGCTTTCAAGCGCGTTAAGGTTTCTTGCAGCCTCCTCTATTTTTGTTTCGCCACCTAACTTTATCTCAATCAGTCCGTAAGAACCATTCCTTCGGTGTAGCACTGCATCGCATTCAAGGCCGTTGGCATCGCGGTAGTGGTATATTTTGCCGTCCAAGGTTTCGGCATACACACGCAAGTCGCGTACGGCCATTGTCTCAAAAAACAGCCCGAAAGTGTGGAGGTCGTTCATGAAATCTTTCGGACCGACGCCTAACGCTGCGACACCTATCGACGGGTCTGTGAAATACCGTGTGTCGGACGACCTGACGGCGGTTTTGCTGCGCAGGTTGGGATTCCATGCAGGCATGTCTTCAATCACAAAAATGTTTTTCAGTGCCGATACGTATGATGCTACGGTGTCAACGTCTGGCGCTTTGCCCTCGTTGCCTTGCATGTCATTGGCTATCACAGAGTAGTTGACTGCTGCGCCCTGGTGCCTTGCATACGAACGCATTAGCAATTTCGCCCTTTCTGTAGAGCGTCGGACACCGTCAACTCTTGATATGTCGGCATTTACAATGGCGTCATAGTAGTCGTATGCTTGGTCCAGTGCCAGATTGCCTTTTAGAAAAGTGGCTTGTGGCCAACCACCTCGGCAAGTCAGAAATGTCAGTTGTTCTATGTCGATAGAGTTTTCGGAGTATATTTTTTCTGGATTGTCGAACAGTTCAGCCAGACTTACATCACCATTCGACTCGCCAGATTCAAACAATGTCATTGTCCGCATTGTCAGTCTGGTGATGCGTCCGGTGCCTGTGTGCATCAGCAGTTCCGGGTTTACTGGCACGGCCGAGCCTGTAAGTATGAATTGTCCAAACTCGTTGCGTTCGTCAACTTCGGAGCGCACAGAGTCCCAAATGACAGGTATAGTCTGCCATTCGTCAATGAGCCGTGGTGTCTTGCCTTTTAACAGCAATGCGGGGTCCATTTCTGCTATTTCCAAACTATGACGCAGTGTCGCCACATTCCCGAGTTTCAATATGCTTGAAGCCTTTTGTGCCGATGTGGTTGTTTTTCCGCACCATTTTGGACCTTCTACAAGCACCGCGCCTTTGCCTTGTAATTTGCGGTCTAATAGGTCGTCAACTAATCGCTTGTTGTAGTCTGGTTTCATCGCTTTTTCTTTTGTGACAAAAATATGATGTTTTTATTGAAAAACAAATATATATAAATTTTTATTCGGTAGTTTAAGGGAAATTCATTCGGTGGTTTGAGGAATTTTTATTCGGTAGTTTGAGGGAAATTCATTCGGTAGTTTGAGGAATTTCTATTCGGTAGTTTGATGGAAATTCATTCGGTAGTTTGAGAAATTTCTATTCGGTAGTTTGAGGAATTTTCATTCGGTAGTTTGCGGTTCTTGTTCGTATTTTATAATTCACACTTTTTTAATTTCTCTTTTGGAGGGTTCTGCAAATTGATTTCGAGCGATTTTTGAATTTTTGTCGAGTTGATTTATGGACGGAAGGAGGATACGCTGCGGGCACTGTTGACTATTGACACTCATAAAGATACCGATAAAAGACAAAAGGCGCCGAAAGGTTCATATAGCCAATTTGTTATTTTTATTTTTCAAACGGTGAATTTATAGAACTCACCTTTTGTATTTTTGTCGAACAATTTTTGACGATGAAGCGTTTCTTGATTATTCGGTTCAGTTCCATAGGCGACATTGTGCTAACCACGCCCGTTGTCAGGTGCCTGAAGGTTCAGCATCCCGACGCTGAAGTGCATTTTCTCACCAAGCCACAGTTCTCTGGATTGTTGGCTGACAACCCGTATGTGGACAAGGTGCTGACTCTCAAGCCTCGTCTCATTGATACTATAAAGGAGATTCGCGCAGGTGGCTACACTTGCATTATCGACCTTCATCACAACCTGCGGACGTCGGTTGTCAAGGCATTGTCGGGCTTGAAGTCGTATTCTTTCAACAAGTTGAATTTTAGGAAGTGGATTCTGGTGACATTCAAAAAGGACATTATGCCCGACGTCCACATTGTCGACAGGTATCTTGATACGGTTGCCTCTTTTGGTGTGAAGAACGACGGTCAGGGCCTTGACTTTTTCATTCCTTCGGAACTTGACAGTTTTGTGGCCGATACGTTGCCCGAATCTCATAAAAATGGTTTTGTATGTGCCGTCATTGGCGCTACGCATCCTACCAAGCAGATACCTGTTGGTAAAATGGTACAGATGCTCAATTCGGCACAGATGCCAGTCTGCCTTATCGGCGGAAAGGACGTGGCCGACAGTGCTGTGGCAATAGAAAAAGGCCTCAATGTGCCTTGTTACAACGGGGTTGGCAAGTTCAGCATAAACCAGTCTGCATCGGTGATAAGGTCGTCGGCTGTGGTGGTGACGCCCGATACTGGAATGATGCACATTGCATCGGCTTTGCACAAGCGCATTGTGTCATTGTGGGGCAACACCGTCCCCGAGTTGGGAATGTATCCGTACAAGCCGGGCGAGGGGTCGTCAATATTCGAAACCAAGGGGTTGCCTTGCCGTCCGTGTTCAAAGATTGGCTACAAGCAGTGTCCAAAGGGCCATTTCAAGTGTATGGAGATGATTGATGCCGAACTTGTTGCCAAATCAATCAAAAATCAGTAGAAAGTTATCAGTCGTTAAATATTCAGTCAATCAGCAATTTTGTATGCAGACAGTCTTTGGTAAGGAAATCAACAGGAAGGATATAGAGATAATGGCCCCTGTGGGCTCGTACGAATCGTTGGCGGCCGCAATTCAGGCAGGTGCCAATTCAGTGTATTTCGGTATCGAAAATCTGAATATGCGCGCACATTCGGCTAATAATTTCACCATCGGCGATTTGCACAAGATTGTCGGAATCTGTAAGGAGCACGGGCTGAAATCATATCTTACGGTCAACACGGTGGTTTACGACAACGAATTGGAACTGATGCGTAAAATAGTGGATGCCGCGGCCGAGGCTCAACTGACAGCCATTATAGCCTCTGATTTGGCGGTTCTACAGTATGCCTTCAGCAAGGGCGTTGAGGTGCACGCATCAACACAACTTAACATATCCAACGTTGAGGCCGTCCGATTCTTCTCGCAGTTCTGCGATGTGGTTGTCACGGCGCGTGAGTTGAATCTTGACCAGGTGGCCTCCATCGCCTGCGCCATTCGTGAGCAGAACATACGCGGGCCAAAGGGCGATTATGTCCAGATAGAGGTCTTCGCCCACGGAGCCTTGTGTATGGCCATATCGGGCAAATGCTACCTGAGCCTTCACCAATATGGACGTTCGGCCAATCGCGGGTCGTGTTTCCAGCCGTGCCGTCGCGGTTACGAGGTGACCGATTGTGAGAGCGGCCAGCAACTGCAGATTGAGGACAAGTCCATTATGGCGCCAAAAGACCTGTGCACACTTCCGTTCATCGACCGTGTGCTTAAGGCAGGCGTCTCGGTGCTGAAGATCGAAGGCCGTGCCCGTGGTCCAGAGTACGTGAAGACAGTGGTCGAGAGTTACAGCAAGGCCATTGATGCAGTTTGCGACGGCTCGTTCAGCCAGCAGACTATCGATACCTTGACGGAGCGTCTGCGCACCGTCTTCAACCGCGGTTTTTGGGACGGTTATTATTTAGGACGCAAATTGGGCGAATGGAGCGGTGTCTATGGCTCAAAGGCTACCAAGCGCAAGGAGTTCATAGGAAAATGCACCAACTATTTCGGTAAACTCAATGTTGCCGAGATAACTCTCGAAAGTGGCGAGTTGCATACAGGTGACCAGATATTGATAATTGGCGAGACTACAGGTGTTTACGAGCATACAATCACGGAGATGCGCGTCGATTTGAAGCCAACCGACGTGGCAGTCAAGGGGCAGGCATTGTCAATCCCAACTACTGACCTTGTGCGCCGTGGCGACCGTGTCTACAAAATGGTTGACGTTAAAAGTTTAATGGAGTAGGGCGCAATCCACAAACGAGTCTAAACTCTTTTGACAAGATTTGCCAATTCTTCAGCCCGAGCCTTCCTTGACAGTTTGTCGGTGTTTGTTGAATTGCAGGCAATTCGCCCGTTGACCTTGAATTCTTCATACAAATCGGTCAAAACTTGAGAAAGGTGATTCTTGTCGCGCACTACTATTCCCGAATGGGTTTCATTTATAAGGTCTTCTTGCAGATGAGTGCTTAAATCATCGAATTCCTTCATCGAATAGAACTGTTTCTTGAGTTCCTGCGCTTCTGCGTCATTGGAGTAGCAAAGCAGAATTTTCCGTTTTATCCCAATATAGTCGTAGATTTTTGTGCCGAGAATGGAGTAGTCGTTAAATAATAATAAAACATTATGGGTAGATATCGTTTTTAATAAATTGGCATTGTCTATTTTAGGGTATAGATTTATATGATGTTTTAATTCGGAATTGAATTCTTTTATGTCGATGCCCGTTCTGTTGCTTATGCCATAAAAGTTTATTTCGAATGTTATATTGACATTTGATTCGATAAATTCTGAAAATACGCGTAATACACTTTCCAGGGGATGCCACTTGTATATTGTTCCGATAAAAGCAAATTTCAAGCAATCGCTGTCTTGCTCAATGTTTAGGGTTGAATTTACGGTCTCTTGATCGTATCCGTTGGGAATTATTTCAAATGGTCGGTTGACCAATTGCTTAATTTGGCTTATAATATAGTCGCTTACAGTTGTAATGCATTTTGCTGAATTTGACAACTTCCTTTCTAAAAAGGAGTTCCACATTTTTAAAATCCAGTTGCCGCTTCTGCTTACATTTTGTGTCCAAGGGTCTCTGTAGTCCGCAATCCAATGAATGTTGTGGATTTTGCTCAATTTTGATGCATACTTGAAAAGCACAAATGGTTCGCCAGTGGCTATTATTGCATCCACTTTGTGTTCTTTTAGGTATTTGCAGGCGCCACGGTACAGCCCTGATTTTGGCCCGATGTAGAAAATGAATTGTGCAAATTCATAAAAAGCGGAAACAGCCTTTCTGACCAATGAGAACCTGTCTTTCCCATATTTCAGGAGAATCCTGTTTGCCAAGTTCGGCTTGTATGGGGTTCGGATAATGGTGCCAAATTCTGTGTCTTCAACTATTGTTTCCTTCGATTTGCTTGACGCAATGTAGTCGCGTTCGTCACCGAAATCATTTCCCCATTGGCGAGTGACGACAATAGGGTACACGCCATACTCTTTCAGGTATTTATACCACGAGTAAGGTCGTAGTCCACCAACCGAAACGTATGGAGGAAAATCGTATGCAAGTATCAATAGTTGTTTCATATCCCTTACTCAATTACATCCAAAATCTCAACATCGAAAATCAAGTCGGCATTGGCGGGAATTGTAGGAGGAAGCCCTTCTTCGCCGTAGGCCAGGTTTGAGGGTATCAGCAACTGGAACCGTGAGCCTCTGCGCATCAGTAGCGAGGCCTCGTCCCAGCCGTCAATGATGATTCCTGCGCCGACGGGGTATCTTATTGGCGATTCGCGCTTCACCGACGAGTCGAAAAGCGTGCCGTCGGGCAGATAGGCCGAGTAGTGTGCCGTGACTACGCTGTTCTTTGCAATTAGTTCGCCATATCCAGGCTCGAAAACAATGTATCGCAGGCCCGAAGCCGTGGTTATGGTATCGAGTTCCGATGCGTCCCATTTCTCAACCATTATCTCTTTCGAGATGCGCACCATTTCAATGTCGAGGGTTATGTCGGACTTTGGAGGAATGCGGTTGCCGTAGCCTTCTTCACCGAATGCCAGGTTCCAAGGAATTGTGAATCTGTATTTTCCACCTTCGGGAATTAGCAAGAATGCAGTGTCCAGGCCTTCAAAAGTCTCGCCACAGCCTGCCGTGAACCTTATGGGCTCGCCAGAACGGACTGTGGAAGAATAGATACTGCCGTCGGGAAGCCAGCCAGTGTAGTGTACATAAACGTTGTCGCCCTTTGATGCAGGGTTCCCGTGTCCGTTTTGCACAGCGTAGTACACAATGCCGTTTGGCAGTTTGTTGGCAGTTATGCCGTTGGTATCCAGAGGTTTTATGGCCTCAAAAACATCAACCTGAATGACTTTTATCTCAAAATGTAGAGTCGAATTTTCGGGGATTCCAGCCAATGCCATTTTCCCGTAGCCCAAGTGTGGCGGCACCGTCAAACTGATTTTTCCGCCTTCGCCAATCAATGGCAGAGCCTCTTCCCAGCCTTTTATCAACTGTCCTTGTCCAAGCCAGAAATCGACGCAACCTGTTTCTTCAGTCGAAACGAAAATGGTGTCATTGTCGAGCCAGCCAGTGTATTCGAGCCATACTCGACAGCCCTTTTGAGGGTGTTTGTCGTTGCCAGGCTCGTCAATTTTGTACTTAAGTCCCGATGCCGTTGTCGTGAATTGCGCCGTTGCAATATTGGCCGACAAGCAGATGATAGCCATTATGACGATGCCAGTTTTCATATTCGTAAAGTTGAAGGTTGAAAGTTTAATCGTTTAAAAGTTGAGAGGTTGAGTCGTTGATTTGTTTAAAGGTTTCACTTTGGCTGTTAGCTCTTAATTCTTAATTGGAAAATCCTAATCCCGATCCCGATAGCTATCGGGACTTCCGGGACTACATTCTAAATCCTACATTCTACATTCTACATCCTACATTCTACATTCTAAATCCTACATTCTAAATCCTACATCCTACATTCTACATTCTAAATTCTAAATCCTACATTCTAAATCCTAAATAATCAGTATCCTTCCCATTGCCCCATATTGCCACGTTTGTTCCAATATTTGATAAGAAGGAACCCGAACAGCATTCCGCCGAGGTGTGCAAAGTGAGCCACATTGTCGTTGGCTTGAGGAGTGATTATTGCAAACAGTTCAATCAGTCCGTAACCAAGAACAAACCATTTAGCCTTGATAGGAATAGGCGGAAAGAGCAACATCAGTTGGACATTTGGGAACATCATTCCAAAAGCGAGCAGTACGCCAAACACGGCACCCGATGCGCCTACAGTCGGGGTATCGGCAAATTCAGTGAACAGTTTGCGTGCGGTTCCCATAGCCCGTTCAATCAGCATTGGGTTGTCTGGCGAAGCCGAATAACTGTCAACCAAGTCGTTTACCCACGTTGCAGGGTGGTCAAGGTTTCCACGTATTAAGCGCATAAATAGGTCGGGGTCAGGAGTGTTGATGAACGCCGTTATTTCCGCTTGCAGGCTCGACAGCGATATGTATCCCACAATGTTTTGGCATAAGGCTGCGCCTATGCCAGTCACAAGGTAGAACAGAAGGAATCTTTTACCGCCCCATACCTGTTCAAGCACACGGCCAAACATCACCAGGGCGAACATATTGAAGAAAATGTGCGCAATGTTGCCGTGCATAAACATATAAGTCACCAACTGAATTGGCGAGAAAAGTTCCGATTGGAAATTGTGCAAGGCGGTCCAGTCAGTTAGGCTGATGCCTGAACGCGACAGTAGTTGGTCGGCCAAAAAGACAATTATATTAATGAGTAGAAGATTCTTTGTTACGTTTGGCAGATTTCCGAAAATTGATGTTCTAAATCCTTGCATAGTTATATTTATATTTCAAACGGTGAATTTATAGAACTCACCTGTATTTCAAATATTGAATTTATCGAATTCACCTAAATAATTTGTCAATGTCGTCGATTCCGATAATGGAAACAATAGGTTTGCCCGAAGGCGTTATGTTTGGCATTTGGCAGGCAAAAAGTCGGTTGTTTATGTCCGCCATTTCCTCTTGCGACAGTTGCTTGCCGTAGCCAATGGCCAGGTATTTCGACATTGACGCCACAATTGTCTCTTTCATCGAGTCCTTTATTGCAATGTAGTCCTCGCCAGTCAGCATCAGCATTGAGTTGAGCCAATCTTTGAGTTCCTTTTCGGGAAAATTGGCAGGAATGGCCGTGAACGAGAAGCAGTTGCCACCCAGTTCGTTTATCTCAAAGCCCAGTTTCTCAAGGTCAGGCATCATTTGCCTGAAAAGGTCGGTGTCTTTCAGGTTTAGGTCGATGCGTTCGGGGTAGAGCAGTCGTTGCGAAGCGTCGGCATCAGTGTTCCGAATCATCATCTTTTCAAAAAGGATTCGTTCGTGGGCGCGGTGCTGGTCTATCACCATTAGGCCCGATTTCACGCTTGTCAGAATGTATTTCCCTTTCAGTTGGAAGAATTTTCCGTTCGTTTGCAGTTGTTGTTCGCTGTCCAGCGACAGATTCTGTTGCGCTTCGGCGTTGCTGTTTGTGGCAACGGGCTCTTCGGTGTTGTTTGAAGATGTAGAGCCGTTTTCAAACCCTTCGTAGAGTTTTTGCCAATCAATGCTTTTGTCCGACATTCGGCTTCTGAAAGTGGCTTGCTGGCTGGTGCCGTTGCCCTTGTTGCTCTCAAACGGGTTGTATCCTGGATTGTAGTGTATTTCGGGCGGTCTTACCTCGTCGTTCTTGTTGAAGGTGGGGAATTCGAGCCTGTTTTCGATGCTGAAGTCAATTGACGGCACCACGCTGAACTTGCCCAAGGCCTCTTTCACGGTGGCCTGAAGGATTGGCCATATCGACTGCTCGTTTTCAAACTTTATTTCCGTCTTTGTCGGGTGTATGTTTATGTCGATAGTCGAGGGGTCCACCTCAATGTAAATGAAGAATGTTGGATTCTTGCCTGCTGGCAACAGTTGGTCGTAGGCCCTTTGCACGGCGCGGTAGAACCCAGGGTGCTTCATAAATCGCCCGTTGACAAAAAAGTATTGGTCGGCATTCGATTTTGCGGAGTCGGGTGTTCCGACATAACCCTTGATTCTTGCCATTGACGTTTCCGATTCTATCGGTAGCAGACTCTTGCTCAACGATTTGCCTGCAACACCCAATATGCGGTTCATACTGTTTGATGCCACCAGGTTCAGCATCTCAATGCCGTTGTGCGACAGCGACATTTCAACGTTTGGGTGTGCCAATGCCACACGGTAGAATTCTTCGGTTATGTGTCCCATTTCAACACTGTCCGATTTCAGGAATTTCCGCCTTGCGGGAACGTTGTAGAACAGGTTCTTCACCATTATGTTGGTGCCGTTGGGGCACGATGTCGGCTCTTGCACTTCAACTTCGGAGCCACTCATTTTTATAAGTGTGCCCACCTCGTCGCCGTATTTGCGGGTGCGCATCTCAACGGTGGCTATTGCCACTATTGATGCCATAGCCTCGCCACGGAAGCCCATTGTCTGAATGTCGAACAGGTCGCTTGCCTTCTGAATCTTTGATGTCGCGTGGCGCTCAAAGCACATTCTGGCGTCGGTTTCCGACATTCCGCATCCGTTGTCAATTACCTGAATGAGCGTCTTGCCTGCGTCCTTTACAATCACCTGGATTTTAGTGGCGCCAGCATCAATCGAATTCTCAACCAATTCCTTAATCACAGAGGCAGGGCGTTGAACAACCTCGCCAGCCGCAATCTGGTTGGCCACGTGGTCTGGTAGCAGGTTTATGATATCGGACATATTAACTCAAAAAACGTTGTTGGAGAAAGTAGTAGACGGCAACCAGGATAATGAATATGATGAAAATCCTTTTGTTCGACTTTTGGCGTTCCTTGCGTGCAAAATGAATGAAGTTTGGTGCCTCGTCAATTTGCTCGCCTTGTGAACAGCGGTATTCGCGCTCAATCTTCTTTTGACGTTCCTGACGTTTGTCGGCCTGCTCGTTGTAGAACATTGGCTTGTAGTCGTACTGACGGTGTCCTGGTAGTTTGATAAATGCCATTTTTTTACTGTTTGTTTTTGCAAATGTATTAATAAAGGTGGGTCCATAAATTGATTTCGAGAGATTTTTGATTTTTTGTCGAGTAGATTTATGGAACTCGCCTAAATAGTGAGGAAACACATTGACCTGAATTAATGTTGACATTGATGATGCACAATTTTTTCCTTGTCTGTTACGTTTATCCTTATGTATTTCGATGCAAAACATTCTGATTTACAGTATTTACGAAAGAATTTTGAATAAAAGTCCGTTTTTTTTGCGACTGTGGTTCAAAATTCAAAAAATAGTAGTATGTTTGCACCGCTAAAATTCCAAGGGATATTAGCAAGGTTCTAATGATATTTGGTCGGTTCATCTAAGGGTTAGGATTCAAGATTTTCATTCTTGCCATAGGGGTTCGAATCCCCTACCGACTACAAGTTTTTTAAAAATATTAAGAAAATGGCAAATCATAAGTCATCTGATAAGAGAATTCGTCAAACTGAAACTCGCAACGAGCACAACAGATATTACGCAAAGACAGCCCGCAATGCTGTCCGTGATTTGCGTGCTACCAAAGTTAAGGCTGATGCTGAAGCAATGCTTCCAAAGGTAAGCGCTTTGCTTGACAAACTTGCAAAGAACAACATTATCCACAAGAACAAGGCCGCTAACCTTAAGTCTGGTTTGGCTGTTTACGTTAATTCTTTGGCTTAATTGTTTATTAAGATATTTTGAAAGCCCTACGTTGAAAAGCGTAGGGCTTTTGTTGTTTTTGGGGTATGCGTTTCGTCGCCTTGCCGAAATGCTGAATCCAACATCCACGCAACCATTTTGCAACTTGTCTCGTCTATCGTTCGATATTTGCTATGTTTGTAATTCAAACGATTATTTAAAACTACTTTAGTGGTCTATATTAGTTGATGCCTATGATTCCTGCATTCAGACGGATTGTCGCTTTGTCACTTGCGTTGTGCGCCTTGTCGCTCGATGCACAGGACCGAAATGCCCTTGACGAGCGGAAATCGAAAATGGAGCAGATTAAGGCCCAACCCGAAATCTATCTCTTTGGCGAGGCGCAGGGTAAAACCCTTAACGGTGCCGACCGCGACGCTTTGGCCGACCTTATTGGCCAGATTTCAACTTCGGTGGAGAGCGATTTTACATTGATAAAGGACGAGTCTGACGGCGATTATGCCGAGACTTTCAAGGCTGTGGTGCGCACATATTCAAAGGCCACCCTCAACAACACCGAGCGCATTGTTTTGGGCAAGGAGCCCAAGGTAGGCGTGTTCCGTTATATAAGAAAATCAGATGGGCGTAAGATTTTCGAGGCCCGAAAGAACAAGATTGTGGAGTTTGTCAAGTCGGGCATTCGCGCCGAACAGAAACTTCAGATTGCCGATGCGCTTCGCTATTATTATTGGGCGCAGACGCTTTTGCGCAGTCACCCTGACGGCGCTTCCGTTTCGCTTGCCGACGAAAGTGGTGAGAATCGACTGCTTGCAACGTGGATTCCTGAACAGATAAACAACATTTTCGCCAGCATCAGGAATATCTACTAAATTACAATTTGGAAATTCACTTAAATAATCCATAAAATCAAAACCAAAGCATACATTATCAATTCCCATTACATTAATTATATGTTTTTTAGTTACTACCATTGTAAGTACCGCTATTACTTTCTTTGTTTTAACTAAATCCAATTCTTTCTTTGTATCAATCAATGGAACCATAATTTCTGGTTCTACTTGTTTACCCAAAACTTTTGTTGCTTCAACTGCAGCTTCAAAAATAGCTTGAGCTTGCATTTCTGTAATTTCTGGATATGTGATACCTAAACGGCAACCACGCAAACCTAACATTGGGTTTGCTTCGTGTAATTGA
>CALABN010000367.1 GCA_937885735.1 uncultured Bacteroidota bacterium
GGTGGCGGCTACGGCTGAGTCAACAACTACTGCATGAGCAATCTTTGCAACTGTCTGCTGTGCTACAAGCACGCTGTCGCACACCGAGCAGTGCTTGCCTTCGGTTAGGCCTGTTGTGGTGCAGGTTGCGGCTACGGCAGAATCTGCAACAACCTTATGGCCGAGGGCAGCGATAGTGTCAGTTTTCACCTCGCCGCAAGCGCAAACGTGGGTACGCAAGCCTGACGTTGTGCAGGTTGCGACCAATGTCGTATCCCATTTGCCATACTGATGGGGTGCAAATTCGGCAACTATTGCAGTGTCAGAAACGACCAAGATTGTATCGGTTGCCCTTACAGACCCATTGCTCCATTTCACAAAATGGCAATTTTCATCAGGCACAGCCTTCACGTTTATGGTTTTGCCATAATACACGCTCGATAAGCCTCCTCCTACAACAGAGCCATTCTCGCCTGCGGATATATTCACTTCGAATTTAAGCGAGTCAAACAAGGCAACCAATGTAAGATTGTCATTGATGGATATAGTACGTTCTGCATCAGAATTGCCGTCGCTCCACTTTTCAAACATACAAAGTTCGTTTGGCGTAGCCTTGATTGTCACTGTTCCATCAGCATATAGTCCGTTCCCTTCAACCTTACCGTACTTTTCGTTAGACGATGACAATGAGACCTTGTTCATTCCGACAATATTCCCGAAATGGCTCCAGCCAGACATCTTTTTATAGTACTGTTCGAACCCTTTCTTCACATAAAGCGTGGAATTTCCACCGCAAACATTAGCGTCAAACACATTATCGTCAACAAACAATAAATTATCCCCGCAAATGTACATAGAGCACAAACTATCACATTTCGCAAATGCCGAATTGCCAATGCTTGTCAAACTCTCGGGAAGAGTTATAGATGATAATTTTTGCCAACAGTTATAAAATGCCAAATCACCAATGCTTTTCACATTTTTAGGTATAACCACAGATGATAAATTATTACATTCTGCAAATGCCGAATTGCCAATGCTTTCCAAGCCATCGGGGAGCGTTACCGATGATAAATTTTCCCAATAATTACAAAATGCAGAATTGCCGATGCTTGTCACACCATCTTCTATTACTACGGATTTCACGCTAATGCGACAACCATACCACGGATAATCTTGGTTACTGCTGTATTCGAAATTTTTGGAAACTGTCAATGTTTGTGTGCCATCATCGTATGAATAGCCATCTTCAGCAAATGATGAAATGCCAGATGTGGCCAGAATCATAATTGTCGCAATTAGTCGCGACACCACTTTTGTATTTCTTTCCATAATCTAACGTTTTAGTTACATATAAGTAATACGAACGAAATGGGCATTTTGTTCATCTTTTTTCACATAATCACAACGCGCAAATGCGCTACGTGTAAATAAAAAAAACTTTTATAGCATTGATTTTTAGTTGTATGCTAACGCAATATGGCAAAATGTCATTGCTAAAAAAAACAAAAGGGTTGTAGCTTGCGCCACAACCCTTTTTTGTCAATTTTCAATTCTCAATTGTGAATTTTCAATTGTCTAGTATTCCTGCCAGCTCTTAATCTGGATATCAGACATTTCCTTTGCGCAAGTAGCGTGAAGGAAGGCGCTTGCAAGGCGAGCGTTAGTCAGCAACGGAATGTTGTGGTCGATGGCCGAACGACGAATCTTGTAGCCGTTGGTCAACTCACGGTGTGTGTGATTCTTTGGTATGTTGACAACCAAATCGATGCTGTGCTCCTTCATTAGGTCGGCAATGTTGACGCCACCATTTTGCTGTTCATCTGGCCAGTCAACTTTTTCAGCCTTTACGCCATTGTCGGCCAGGAACTGCTGTGTGCCTGCTGTAGCGTAAATCTTAAGGCCCTTTTCCTGAAGAAGCTTGCAAGAGTCGAGCAAATCAACCTTGCCACGTACATCGCCTGACGATACCAAGACACCCTTTTCTGGCTTGTGGAAGCCTACTGAATACAAGGATTTAAGGAGAGCATCGTTGAAATCTGTTCCAATGCATCCAACCTCGCCAGTTGACGACATATCGACACTCAAGATTGGGTCGGCGCGGTGCAGACGTGCAAACGAGAACTGCGATGCCTTAACGCCAATGTGGTCGATGTCGAAATCGGAAGAATCGGCTTTCTGTACTGACTCGCCAAGCATTATCTTGGTGGCAGTCTCAATAAAGTTGCGTTTTACAACTTTCGATACAAATGGGAACGAACGTGACGCACGCAAGTTGCACTCGATAACCTTAACCTCGTTGTTCTTGGCAAGATATTGGATGTTGAATGGTCCGCTGATGTTCAGTTCCTTTGCAATCTTCTTGCTTATCTGCTTGATGCGACGTGCTGTTGCAAGGTAGATGTTCTGTGCAGGGAATACCAATGTGGCATCGCCAGAGTGAACACCTGCAAACTCAACGTGTTCAGAAATTGCATATTCGTAAATCTCGCCGTTCTTTGCCACTGCATCGAACTCAATCTCCTTTGTATTCTGCATAAACTGCGACACAACCACTGGATATTCCTTTGAAACCTTTGCGGCAGCGCCAAGGAAGACGTGCATCTGCTCCTTGTCGTAGCAAACGTTCATAGCGGCGCCCGAAAGCACGTATGAAGGACGGATAAGGACAGGGAATCCAACCTCATCGACAAACTTGTCGATTTCATCAAAACTGGTCAGTGCCTCCCAACGTGGCTGGTCGATGCCAAGTTGGTCAAGCATAGCCGAGAACTTGTTGCGGTTTTCGGCATTCACTCTGTCCGCCGCGGCAATAATCCTGTCACGAACATAGTCAAGCTCTGCACGCTTGACGTCAACGTAAGCCATGGGATTTTGCAGAACACGCCTTGATTTTATATCATCAAGCTTCGTTCTCATACCGGAAAGCTGTTTTCTCACAGCCTGATTCTGACGTATATCAAGGCTTTCGAGCTGATCACGTATATCGTTAATATCCGGAACCGCAAGCTCCGCGGCATTTGACGGAGTTGAAGCACGGACATCCGCGACATAAGCGGCAATCGTAACGTCCGGCTCATGGCCCACGGCTGATATAACAGGAAGCTCAGAGTCATATATGGCCCTTACTACGCGCTCGTCATTAAACGCCCACAAATCCTCAATGGAACCGCCTCCGCGGCCTGTTATTATAAGGTCTGCAACCTTGTGTCTGTTTGCATATTTAATCGCACCGACAATCTCGGGCGGGGCTTCAACGCCCTGTACTCTGACGGGAAGAAGTACAACCTTTGTCATGGGCCAGCGGTGACCGAGTATTCTTATCATATCATGCACTGCCGCGCCGGCGGAGCTGGTGACAATGGCGATGCGCCGGGGGTATCGGGGCAGCGGTCTCTTATGGGCGGCATCGAACAGTCCCTCCGCCTGCAGCTTCTCCTTTAACTGCTCAAAGGCCACGTAGAGATCCCCGATGCCGTCGGCATGGAGAGAGGTGCAGTAGAGCTGATAGGCGCCGTCCCGCGGATAGACGGAGACGCGGCCGAAGGCGGTCACGCCGACCGGGATCACGTTCGACTCCTCGCGGCATTCGATCCTGACCTCGGCGGAATCCCAGCCGACGTTCACGATCGCGTAACCGCTGTGCGCACCGATCTCGACCACGAAGACGTTGCGTCCCTGGCGCAGGCCCTCGCCGCGCACGGTGGCGACGATGTGGTCGCCTTCCATAACGGCGTCACCTTGTTGAACACGAATGGTCTTAATGGTACCATCTTTTGGAGCATTGATATTGTTTTCCATTTTCATTTAAATGATAAAGCTGAAGACAAAATAGAAAATAAAGAGGAAAATAAATGGGTATAATTAGAATTAACAAGTTGATTGGTGGTTCAATCAACATCATTACAAAGGGTGGGGGTGATGAACCAGCAAGTCATGAAAAGACATGGGTCTGGTTTGAAGGTCAAGAAAATTATGAGGAATTTGACTGGTCTGGAGAAGTAAATCGACAGACCCTGATTGATGCTGGATTGGTTAATAAATCCAGTTAGCGGTGGACTAGAAATCCAGTTAAAGTTGAAATTGGAACAAATGTCACAAGCATTAGTGAGTTCTATGCTTGCTGGGAGTTGACATCAATCACAATTCCAGATAGTGTGACAAGCATTGGAGGCAGCGCATTCGACAGATGCAATAAATTAAATGAGTTACATATAGGCGACAGAATGGACAGCTCAATGTACCTCAGCCCCAGATAACCTATTGCCATGGAGAGGATATACAGGCAGGAAACGGGCAGATAGGCAACGATGAT
>CALABN010000368.1 GCA_937885735.1 uncultured Bacteroidota bacterium
CGATAAAAATTCAAAAATCTCTCGAAATCAATTTATAGAACCCACCTTAAAATTTACATCGGCAAATTGTCAATCATCTCTCACATAATTGTGAATAGTGAAAATTTGTTCAATTCGGATTAAACAAAACAAAAAATGTTACTTTTGTGGCTCATTTGAAAAATACAGGCAATGCCAGACATAGTGCAGACATCGGAACAAGACTCTCTTATTGACGAATTCGGTTCGTATTTCGAGTCTCTTGGCTTTCAGCCAATTGCAGGCCGCATTATTGGCTTATTGTCTGTGTCGGACAAGGAAGAATTGTCGTTCGACGAAATAACCGACAAGCTCGGCATCAGCAAGGGGTCGGCAAGCATAATCCTCCGGAACCTGCAAACCAACGGGTGCATTGTCAGCGTTGCAGTCAACGGCGAACGTCGTCATTACTATAAACTGAATCAACAAAACATGTTCAGGATTCTCGATGAATTTGACAATATGTGCAACAATGTCAGAAGGTTACTGAATTCGGCATTAGAGTGCAAAGCCAACAAGCAATCGAGCAATTCGGTGTTTTTTCAAAAAGTCATCAGGTCAATTGACTTCTACAAGAACAATTTGGCCGAATTAAAACAAGATTTTGCTACAGAAAATATAAAATAATGGAAAAAAGAGTTGTAATTACTGGAATGGGAATATACTCGTGCTTGGGCAAGAACCTCGCCGAGGTGCAGGATGCATTATATAATGGTAAGTCCGGCATCATTTTCGATCCAGTTCGCAAAGAAATGGGTTTCCGCTCGGCTTTGACCGCCTATCTTGAAAAACCAGACTTGAAAGGCATTTTAAGCCGCAACCAAAGAATTTTCATGCCTGAACAGGCTTTATACGCATACGTGGCCACTGCCGAGGCTCTTCAAAATGCAAAAATCGACCAGGACTACCTAAACAACAATGTTGTAGGCCTTTTGTACGGAAACGACAGCAGCGCAGACCCTGTTGTCAAGGCCGTTGATACAATGCGCGAGAAGAAAGACACAACTCTGGTGGGCTCTGGTGCAATATTCCAGTCAATGAACTCTACCGTGACAATGAACCTTTCGTGCATCTTCAAGTTGCGGGGCATGAACCTCACAGTTTCGGGTGCATGCGCCAGTGGCTCGCACGCTATCGGTCTTGGCGCACTGCTTATCCGCAACGGTCTGCAAGACATGGTTGTCTGCGGTGGCGCACAAGAGGTAAATCCATTCTCAATCGGCAGTTTCGACGGCATCAGCGCTTTCTCTACTCGTGAAAATGAGCCAACTCGCGCCTCTCGCCCATTCGACCGCGACCGCGACGGACTTATCCCAAGTGGTGGCGCTGCAACTGTAATCATTGAGGAATATGAGCATGCCGTCAAACGTGGCGCTCCTATCCTTGCGGAAGTGCTCAGCTACGGATTCTCGTCTAATGGCGACCACATATCAACACCTAACGTCGAAGGTCCTACCGCATCTCTTGAAATGGCAATAAAGTTGGCTGGCATCGACATTCGTGAAATTGGCTACATCAACGCCCACGCAACATCAACACACGTTGGCGACGCACAAGAGGCAAAGGCGATTTACAACGTATTCGGCGACCAACGCACTGAAGTGACTTCGACAAAATCACAAACCGGACACGAAATGTGGATGGCTGGTGCAAGCGAAATCATCTACTCTACCCTAATGATGAAGAATGACTTCATTGCGGCCAACCTAAATTTCGAAAATCCAGACGAAGACTCTGCCAAACTGCTTATTCCTGACAAACGCATCGAAAAGCATTTTGACACATTCTTGTCAAACTCATTCGGATTTGGCGGCACAAACGCCACCTTGATTGTTCGAAATCTGTAATCAGGAAGAAAGAGCATGGAAAAAGTTGAATTAATTGGGAAACTCAACAAGATTCTGGCTGAGGAATTTGAGGTCGAAGAGTCGAAAATCACTCCCGAAGCCAACATCAAGGACACGCTAATGCTCAACAGTCTGGACATTGTCGACATGATTGCAATCATTGAATACGAATTCGGATACAAGATTTCTACCGAGGATTACAAAAAAATCAAGACATTTGCACAACTGCACGACTTTTTATATAACAACATAAAACATTGACATTAACAAATTTAATACACATTAATATGGAAAAACAGGAACTTATTTCAAAAATCAACCAAGTGTTGGCCGACGAATTCGAAGTTGAACAAAGCGAAATCACTCCAGATGCCGACATCAAAGCCACATTGAGCCTCGACAGCCTTAGCCTTGTTGACATGGTTGCTCTTATTGAGGAAGAATTCGGCGTAAAGATCAAGGGCTCTGAACTTGCCAGCGTAAAGACTTTTGGCCTGCTATACGATTTTGTATTTGACAATATGGCAAAATAAGATTGGCAATGCGACAGGCTTTATATCAAGGCAAGGAACTTGAGCAACTCATACCTCAGCGAAAGCCAATAATGATGGTTTCTCTTTTTTTCAGCGCCACTGACACTGACGCCGAAACTGGTCTTGAAATAACTGCCGACAATATATTTTGCAAAGAAAACAAACTTACAGAGCCTGGGTTGATTGAGCACATTGCTCAGTCAGCCGCGGCCTTTGCGGGATACAATGCCATCAAGTCAAGTCAGCCGATTGTACTCGGCTACATAGGCGAAATAAAGAAACTCACAATAAGCCAACTTCCTCTTGCTGGTTTATTTTTGGAAACCACACTGCATGTAGTTTCCGAAGTAATGAATGTAATGCTGATAAATGCAAAATCAACCGTCAATGGTTGCGACGTTGCCGAATGCAGCATTAAATTATATATGGACAAAGGCTGAAGACAATGCCTTGACCCATTGATTTCGACACTTCCTTTTACACTTCAATATCATGCTCCTAAAAAACTACTACGATATTCTGTCGCAAAGAGTTGACGAGACATCTAACGCTCACATTTTCCGTATCAGACTGAATCCTGACCACGAAATATACAAAGGTCATTTTCCTGAAAGACCAGTGTCGCCAGGTGTATGCAACCTGCAAATAATGAAGGAATGTGCAGAACGCATAGTTGGGCAAGACCTGACAATCAAGGAAATGGCTCAATGCAAAATGCCTGCAATGATTACTCCTGACGGAACTCCAGAACTTTCGGTTTCCGTTTCAATTGAAAACGTTGAAAACGGATACAAGACAAACGCATCAATATTCAACGAATCAACAACTTACATCACATTCAAGGGAATCCTAACACCTGAACAAATATGACAAATTTGGCAATCAGCATATATCGGTTTTTCAAGAATCATCAAGCCATAATGTACACGGCAATGCTTGCAAGCCTTGCCCTGTTTGCATTCATTGGCAGTCAAATGAAGTACGAGGAAGACATCTCGAAACTACTTCCAGGTGTAGACCCTTCAAAATCCGAAGGCCTTGTATTTTCGCAATTGCAAATAAAAGACCGTATCTTCATACAATTTGTTGCCAAAAGCGACTCCACAAACATAGATGAGGTATTTGAAGCTTGCGACATGTTTGTCGATTCCTTGACAGAACACGATGCCAACGACAACGACATACGTGACATTCTCTACCGCATCGATATGGATATGCTGATGAATGCCGCCACTTTCGCCGTTGAAAATGTACCTTCATTTCTCGACTCATCAATGTACTCCACTATCGACTCGATGCTCACAAAAGAGAATATCGAAGCACAAATGGCAGAAAACCTTGACCTCATAATGTCGGGCGACGAACTGGCATACAACTATCTGGTACCTTACGATCCTGTCGGATTCAGAAACCTGGCAATCAATGCATTTGGCAACAAAAAAGGCGAAAAGACAGGCAGTTTCACCATTCTCAACCAGCATCTGGTTTCAACCGACAGCACAGTTGCCCTTGTGTTCCTCACACCAAACTTTGTGGCATTCGACTCAAAGACCGGCACAAGGCTCGCAAACAAGATTGAGGCAGAAATAGCATCTATTCAAAAGATTTACCCTGACGTAGAGGTGCTTTTCCATGGTGCGCCAATTCAAAGCGTATTCAATTCCAGACAGATAAAAGCCGACTTGATGCTGACAATGGGATTGTCAATGTTGCTGATATGCATCGTGCTTTTGTTGTGCATGCGCAATAAATCAACATTGCCAATGCTCATATTCCCTATTCTTTACGGAATGGCGTTTGCCCTTGCCTGCGTCTATCTGATTCAAGGTAAAATGTCACTTATGGCATTGGGAATTGGCGCCATTGTGCTTGGCGTGGCATTGAGTTACTGCCTTCATGTAATTACACACTATAAATATGTAAGCGACCCCGAACGTGTATTGCGAGAGCAAACCCGCCCTGTCCTGCTTGGCACAATCACCACCATAGGCGCATTTGTAGGGTTGCTGTTCACAAAATCGCCGTTGCTACGCGATTTTGGAATGTTCGCATCACTCGGAATGGTTGGCACAACAGGCTTTTGTCTCATATTCCTGCCGCAATTTTTCCGTCCTGAACGCAACCGCAAGTCAAACAAGGCCTTCAACATTCTTGAACGGTTCAATAGCTTCCAGTTTGAAAATGTCCGCTGGTTTATTGCATTGGTTGCCATTGTTTTTGTTGGATGCCTGATAATGTCGCGCCACGTGACATTTGATTCCGACTTGAAAAACATTGGCTACTTTGAGCCAAACGTGATGCGTTCAAGCCAATTATATGCCGAAAAGACAAACAACGGATTTACAACCACGAACTATGCAGTAACCGCCCATAGCCTCGATTCCGCATTGACATACAACATGGCCCTTTGCCACGCCTGCGATTCTCTTCAAAAAGCAGGAATCATTCAAGGTTACAGCAAGTTTGGAAAAATGCTCCTTCCTTTCGACGAACAACAGAAACGCATAGATTACTGGAACAAATTCTGGACAGACGAAAAAAAGCAGAAAGTCAAAACAGATATCTGCGAGTCTGGCGAAAAGGTTGGAATAAAGCCACAAATGTTCCAGCCATTCTTTGACATGATTGATGCCGAATACCAACCAGCTTCAATTTATGAATCAGAAGCATTGCCTAATGGCTTCATGTCAAGCCTGATTGAACAAGTTGGCGACTCGTATCTGGTTTTCACGTCAGTAAAGGCTCCTGCCGAAAATGTAAGCCGTAACAACGGCATCTTTACTGCCCTGCCCCACACTGTTGTTGTCGATCCATTCTACTATACTGGCAACATGGTGAAACTGCTGAACGACGACTTCAACCTGGTTCTCGGCATTTCATCGCTGTTTGTATTTATTGTACTGCTGTTATCGTTCAAACGGCTGTTGCTGGCTATAATAGCATTTTTGCCAATGGCAATGAGTTGGTACATCACGCTTGGCATTATGGGAACATTCGGAATGCAGTTCAACTTGATTAACATCGTCATTTCAACATTCATTTTCGGCATCGGCGTCGACTACAGCATATTCATAATGGACGGACTATTGTCAAAAGCACGAGGCGACAATTCTGCAAATCAAAATCTATTGCTATATCACAAGACCGCTATTGTTTTTTCAGCATTTGTATTGATAGTTGGAATTGCATCTCTGATATTCGCCACACACCCTGCCATCTCATCAATAGGCTTTGCCACACTGGTCGGAATGACATCTACTGTTGTAATTGCCTACACGGTTCAGCCATTCCTTTTCGGATTGCTGATGAAGACAAAATATAGTTCGGTAATTAAAGGCAAACAATAGATTTATAGATGATATAAAGGAAAGCAGGAATGAGTGCAAATGCATTCATTCCTGCTTTCTTTTTGGGAAAAGAGAATTATTTATTCTTCTTCTCCGATGATTCAGAAGCCTCTTTTGCGGCATAAGCTGGCACGTGTTTGCCATGCTTGGCCTGTTTCATTTTAGGCTTCTTGTTTCCAGCAGCTCCCATAGTTAGAACCTCCTATCAATTTAATTGAACATAAAAAAAAATCAATATTGAGTTGTTCGGTTATGAAAAAACATAGCTGGACGAGCTCTGCAATACAATAATCAAAAAACGCACAAACATATTATTTGTGACAAAAAATGTCGATTATGGAAAATGTGGCAGACTGACATTTTGGCAAGACAATACATTGATAAGTGAATCGCTTATATCATAGGCTAATGACAAACTTTATGTTTTCATTGTCGGCTATTTTTATACCTTTGCGACTCGTTTTTTAGACAAGACTTTTTTGAATTTTCTAACATAAATAATTAAAAAAATGGACACTAAAAAATTAATTAAGTTGTTGATTCCATTTGCGTTGTTCTTGTTCGCATGGTGCGTTCCGACTTCGTTTTACGGAATCGATGCATTGACCGTTGTTCAACAACGTGTCATAGCAATGTTCCTTTTGGCTGCATTGCTGTGGATTTTTGAACCAATTCCAAACTGGACAACATCAGTTCTTGTGATTGTACTTTCACTGCTGACTGTCTCGAACAAAGGTATTGGCTATTTCTGCAATCCAGACTTTGGAAAATTGGTTTCTTACAAGGAAATCATGTCTGCATTTGCCGACCCTGTAGTAATGCTGTTCTTGGGAGGATTCGTTTTAGCAATAATGGCATCAAAATATGGTCTTGACGTCACTCTTGCACGCATTCTTCTGAAGCCTTTCGGCAAAAAGCCTAAAATGGTATTGCTTGGTTTCTTAGTTGTAATCGCAGTTTTCTCAATGTTTATGAGTAACACCGCAACAGCAGCAATGATGCTTGCATTCCTTGCTCCTGTGCTTGCTGTATTGCCAAGCGACGACAAGGGTAAAATTGCATTGTCACTTGCAATTCCTGTAGCTGCCAACCTTGGCGGCATTGGCACACCTATCGGCACACCTCCAAACGCAACAGCTGTAAAATTCTTGGCTGAAGCAGGTTGCGAAGTAACTTTCGGAGAATGGGCAATGCGTATGATTCCATTCGTTATCATTATGATTTTGGTTGCATGGATTTTACTACAGGTGTTCTTCCCATTCAAGTCGAAGGAAGTTGTTCTTGACATCAAGAAAAGCGACCGCAAGACTGACTGGAAGACAATTGTAGTATGGATTACATTCATCGGTACTATCCTATTGTGGGCCACAGAGCAATGGACAAAAATCAACTCAAATGTTGTTGCCCTCATCCCACTTGCAGTACTTACCTGCTGTGGCATTTTCACAAAAGACGACATCAAGGAAATCAACTGGACAGTGCTTTGGTTGGTAGCTGGTGGTTTCGCCCTTGGCACCGACCTTCAAGGTACAGGTCTTGCTAAAGTTCTTATCGAGGCTATTCCATTCGGCACTATGGGTGTTGTACTTGTATTCGTAATCGCAGGTTTTGTCTGCTATTTCCTTTCAAACTTCATCAGCAACTCTGCTACTGCGGCATTGCTTATCCCTATACTGATTGTAGTTGCAGAAGCAATGGGACAACCTGAGGCTGCTAGCCACGATTCATTCATGGCACTCGGCGGAACTCACGCAATGATTTCATTCATAGCAGTCTGCGCTTCAATTGCAATGCTATTCCCAATCTCCACTCCTCCAAATGCAATTGCAGCATCAACCGGTTTGGTTGAGACAAAGGATATGGCAAAGATTGGCATTTGCGTTGGTGCAATAGCATTCGTTCTTGGCTATTTCTGGCTGACAAAGATTTTCCCATTCAACCAAAAAGAAGAAATGGCACAATTGACACCTGCTCCTGCTGCTGTTGAATCAGTTGTAGTTGCTGACACAAACACTGTTGCAGCCGACACATTGTCAATTGCCGCTGATTCTGTAAATGCACAATAACTAATTTTGTCTTAATACTAAAAGCGTCGTTGCCTCGGCATCGGCGCTTTTTTTGTTTTATGTCATAACCCAAATTGAAAGCATATCGATTATATAGAATAATTATGGTATAAAAACGATACAATTATTATACAGACAATAATGTATTTACCATACTTATTCTTAAATTTGAGACGTTAAAGAAATTTCTATGACAAAGGCTATTTCATCATTACTTGTAACATTGTTATTGTGCATAACAAATTATGCCACAGCACAATATATGTCACAAAACGATGAAGAAAGAATAGGCCAACTTGAAGAATTGGCAAGGAATTACTACAACGACAACAACCTACCCAAAGCAGCTCAGACATTCAACCTCATTGCAAAGTCATATATGAGTTACGGATATATACCACAAGCCGTAACAAACTTTAGCAACGCGGCCGAGATTTACCTTCAACTAAACAAGCTCGAAGAGGCCAGAAACACATACACAAACATAGCCGTCGCATACAGCGAGATTGACGAATTGGAACTAATGTGCCAATATTTTGAAAAAAGCCTCGAAATACGACGTAAAATTGGAGAAAGCAACCAACTCGCATCTGGCTTGATTGACCTTGCCTTTGGCCTGAACGCCATCACCCACTACGATGATGCCATAAAATTACTTGACGAGGCGTTAAAACTATCAACCGACGCCAAAAACACCTCACTGGTTCTTGAATGCTACAAGCAATTGTCAAACAACTACAAGCAGACTGGAAACTTGAGATTGTCACAGGAAATGGCCAGCAAAGCCGAGACATACGCACAAAACATCAACAAGGAAGCTACAGAACGTGAATATGTAACCCAAGTGCTAAAAAGCGAAACAAAAAATGTTGAATTGAAACAAGAAAACAAGAATCTTGAAGCTGAAATTCTCGAAAAGGCGTTAAACGAATTAAGAATGCAACTAAAGCAAGATTCTCTTAACAACGTTTTAAAAGAAGAACAAAACAAATTGCTTGAAGAAGAAAGAAAGACAAGAGAGGCTCAAATGTTGGCAAATCAAGCTACACTCGAAAAACAAAACGCCGACCTGGTCAATGCACAATTACAAGCCGAAAAAGAGACACAACAGATATACATATACATAGCAATTGGCGTACTTGTCATCATATCGATATTTGCAATATTCCTTATACGTTCAAACCGCATACGCCGTCGAAACAACATAAAACTTGCCCAACAGAATGAAGAAATCATCAAACAAGGCAATGAGTTGAACGAGGCAATGAAGAAAATCGAACACCAGAACCAAAGCATTACTCAAAGTATCAACTATGCAAAAGGCATACAACAAGCCCTGTTGCGCAAACGCGAGGCTTTGAACGAATACATCGAAGAATCATTCATCTTCTTCAAGCCTCGTGACATAGTGAGTGGCGACTTCTATTGGTTCAACGAGGTTTGCACAAATCCAGAAAAGACTTTGGAAGAAGCAAATCCAGATGAAAAGAGGTTTATTGTCACAGCCGTCGACTGTACGGGTCACGGTGTGCCAGGCGCATTTATGTCTATGATTGGTTTCAACCTGCTAAACGAGATTACAAACAACGGAACATATCAAGCAAATGAAATACTTGAAAAACTTCACATTGGTGTTCAGGAAACCTTGAAACAAAAAGAGACAATGAACCAAGACGGTATGGATATGGCTCTGTGCGTAATAGATAAAAACACAAACACTGTAGAGTTTTCTGGCGCAAAGAACCCTGTTGTTTATATCCAAGGAGAAGAATTATTTGTAATAAAAGGTGATTCTGACGGAATAGGTGGCAAGGAAGATGATGTGAAATTCTCCAGCCACACCATTACAATCGACCAACCGACATGGTTCTACATCTTCTCCGACGGCTACATC
>CALABN010000369.1 GCA_937885735.1 uncultured Bacteroidota bacterium
AGTGCGGGCACTGTGACTGAGTGAAAGTCAACAAGATGACGACAAAAATTCAAAATCACGCAAAAGATTAAAGGTAAATTCATATCTGAAAATATTTTTTAAATCGGGGAATTTATAGATGTTACCTTTAATCTTCGTGTAAATTGAAAATGTGATGATTGAAATTATTTGTACCAACAACGGCGAGCGCCGTAATTACCCGCAGGGGGTCACATTGCAACAAGTGGCTATAGATATGGGACTTACTGACAAACCCATTTACGCCGCTTATGTGAACAACAAACTTAAGGAATTGGATTTTTCCTTATTCAAGCCGTATGTGATTGACTTTATAGGATTTTCGAATCCCGAAGGCAAGCGTATGTATGACAGGTCGTTGAGTTTTGTCCTTTACAAGGCTGTCCACGACATATTTCCAGGCAAGAAACTCAAGATTGAACATTCCATTTCAAAGGGATATTATTGTGAAATAGAAGAAGTGTCGCCAGTATCCGATGAACAGGTGTCGCAAATTGAGAGTCGAATGCGTGAGATAATAAAATCCGACCTTCCGTTTGTGCGTAAGCGCATATTGGCTGAAGATGCCATTAAACTGTTTGAAGATATGGGATATCACGAGAAGGCGGAGTTGTTCTGCACACGTGCTCATCTCTACTCTTCAGTCTATCATCTCGACGATGTTATTGACTATTTCTACGGTTGCCTTCTGCCTTCCACTGGCTATCTGAAATTGTTCAATATTGATAAATACTACGACGGAATGCTTTTGCGTTCGCCACTTACCGAAAACCCTGACGAAGTGGCAAAACTGATTGTGCAAGACAAGATGTTCGATGTGCTTCGCGAATTCAAGAAATGGGGCAATATTTTGAATATCAGTTATATGTGCAATATCAACCGCCAGATAGAGGAAGGCAATGTGGGCGAGTTGATAAAAATTTCGGAAGCCTTGCAGGAAAAGAAATTGGCGCAAATTGCCGATATGATAGCAAGTCGCAATCCGCAACCTAAAATCGTGCTGTTGTCAGGACCGTCATCGTCGGGCAAGACAACCACGGCCAACAAACTGGCTGTTCAGTTGAAAGTGGCAGGTTATAAACCAGTTACCTTGTCGCTCGACAACTATTTCGTCGACCGCGAAAAGACACCGCTTGACGAAAACGGCGAGTATGATTTTGAGGCACTCGATGCACTCGACATTCCGTATCTCAACAAGGACCTGAATGCATTGTTCTCTGGCGAGACAATCGAAGTCCCGAAGTTCTCGTTCAAGGACGGCAAGCGCTTTTTCGACGGTGAAAAGATGCATCTCGACTCAAACAGCATCATCATTGCGGAAGGTATTCACGCCTTGAACCCACGTTTGACTTCACAAATTGATGACAAACTTAAATTCAAGGTGTATGCGTCGGCATTGACAACGGTGTCGCTCGACAACCACAACCGCATTCCTACTACCGACACTCGCCTGATTCGACGTATTGTACGCGATTACAGGTATCGTGGCTATAGCGCAAAGGATACTATCGACCGTTGGCCGAGCGTAAGGCGCGGAGAGGAAAAACACATTTTCCCTAACCAGGAATGTTGCGACATAATGTTCAATACGGCAATGGTTTATGAAACAGGCGTGCTTAAGCGTTATGTTGAACCTATATTGCAGGAAGTGCCACCAAATTGTACGGCATACCGCGAGGCTGTCAGACTGCTGAAATTCTTCAGTTATGTTAAGCCTATACCAGACAATGAGATTCCGCCAACCTCTATTTTGAGAGAATTTTTGGGAGGTAGCAGTTTCAAATATTGAAAAACCGGTTCAAGCACAGTCGAAATCATCTCGATTGTGCTTTTTTTTTGTGGTTTCTGCGGTTTTTCGGCGTAATTCCGACTGAAAAGCCCCTTTGCCGTAGCCTTTTTAGCCGATAATCCGTTATAAACAAGGGCATTGCAACGAATAATTTCAAGTTTTCTTTTAAATGAAAATGACGTTTGAATGGCGTTGATTTTGTTGATATATAGTAAAATACACTTTGTTAACAGATGCTTGTGAACATAAAAACGTAAAAAAAAGAGTGTAAACAGGCTTGAATGTTTGATTGTATGCGGTTTTTGGCTATTTTTACACAATGTTGTTTAGTTTGCTTTACGCAAAAATTACTTTATGCTTAAATCGAATTTAATTTTAGGGATTATCAGCCTGCTGATGTTGTTCGGTCTTGTAGGAGAGCCTGTGTCGGTATCGCTGAATATGCCCGATTCGGCCCGAAACGACAGTGAGTTTTTGGTCGAGGTTACAATTAGAAAAGGCGATGTAGAGGGTTTTGCACGCTTTCAGCAAAAGTTGCCTAATGGTTTTAAGGCAGTTGCTCGTCAGACAGCCAACGGCGAGTTCTCGTTTGTCGACCAAAAGGTGAAAATCCAATGGATGAAAGTCCCTATGGATAAGGAAATCGTGGTTTCATATGCGATTCAAGTGGACCCAACAACAAGCGCTGGAACCTATACTTTCGACGGAAGTTTCTCTTACATACTTGACAACTCTGTTCAAGTAGCAACCGTTGACAGCAAGATTCTGCAAATCAACACTGACGAAACTGCTTTGGATATGGCCAACCAACAGGCAATGGCCATTGAGGTCGGCGATGTGCAAGTCAATTTGCGTAATGTCGACTGCATCAGGCAGAAACCTTTCCTTAATGATGATAATGAAGTGATTGTCAATCTTTTGGTTAATAAAGGCAAACTTGAAGGCTTTGGCAAGGTTCAGGAACAGATTCCTGTTGGCTACAGAGCCGAAAGCGTGAAGTCGAAAAATTCAATCTTTACATATAAGAATCACATTGTCAAGTTCTTGTGGATGAATATGCCAAAAGAGGATGAGAGTTTCGTGGTTTCTTACAAGTTGGTTCCTGAAGGTGAGATTCCTGATGAGGAGTTCCAAATTGTTGGTACATTCTCTTATGCCGAATCTGACCGTACAAAGACTATCAACATTGCCGAACGTAATGTTGAGTTGGAGACATTCGACAGCGAGCAACTTACAGCACAGGCAACACCTGAAGTCACTGAATCGGAACCGATTGCTTCATACACACCTGCGCCAGAGCCAACATACTCTTATGAGCCAGAGTCAACCGCCGATTCTTACACTTCATCTGAAAGTTCATACACTGCTGAACCTACATATTCTTACAACGAAACAACTGAACCTTCTTATACCGAACCTTCCACACCTTCTTATGCGGAATCTTCGTATTCAAGCCAGGATTATTCACAACCAGTTGCAAGCGCAAGGCAAAACAACAGAACAGCAACGGTTGCCAGTGTCACTGATGTTCCTTCGCCTGAACAAGGAGTCGCTTATAGGGTTCAGATTGCCGCAGGTCATAAGTTGGTAGGCAAGAATTATTTCAAGCGCCTGAACATAACCGACCCTGTGCAGGTTGAAATCCACAATGGCTGGAACAAGTACACTGTTGGAAATTTTGGCGAATACAAAGATGCACGTGACTATCGTGTGTATGTTTGGAACAATACACCAATTCACGATGCATTTGTTGCCGCTTACAACAACGGAATGCGCATCACAGTGCAGGAGGCTTTGATGATTGCAAATCAAAAATGGTACAAATAGTAAAATTTGAGTAATTGGTGATAAAGAAACGTGGTTGATGAGAAAAACGCTGATTCTCATATTAGTTTTGTTCTGTAGTTTTTGGGGCTTCTCTCAAGAAGAAAATGTCGATATTGACGAAGATTACCTGTCGATTCTTCTTGCTGAAGATGATGAGGAAAAAACAAGTGCTGCATTTAAACCTGTTATCGGCTTTGGAGTCGGTAACTTGTCGTTTTATGGCGATGTCACTGATTATTTCAAGTCTCCTATCAATGGACTTACCTCATATAGGTTCCTTATTAGCCGTAATGTGAGCAAGTATTTCGATGTCGAATTTCACGGAACTTTGGGCCGCGTGGGAGGCAGTTGCTATGATGCAAGCAATACTGAAAAAATCGATTTCTCAAAATTGGTTGTCAATGATAAAATCAATGCCGACAGGGTTGTTTTCTTGCGCGAAAATGATGTCGACGAGATGACCAAAATCGCGAACTTCCGTTCGCAGATATTTGCAGGTGGCGTATCTGTCGCCTATAATTTCAATCACTTGCTTGAGCGCAAGCGACCTATCCACCCATACGTTTCGTTGGGTGTTGAATTTTTCCAGTTCTCTTCTAAAGGCGATTTCCTGAATGCCGATAACAAGGCCTACGTATATTGGGCCGATGGTACAATCCGCGACAGCGAGGGTGAAATCATCGTCCGCGATTACGAATATGAAACCGATTTGCGCAAGTTGGACCTTTATGGCTATGGCGATTATGCAAAGACTTGCGTTGCGTTCCCTGTTGATGCAGGTTTCAATGTTACAATTAGCGACCGTGTGACTTGTCGTTTTGGTTGCGCAGCGCATTTCCCTTTGTCTGATTATATCGACAACGTCAAGGGTGGCAAGGGTTGGAAGAATGATATTGTACTCAACACTTACGTTTCATTGTCAGTTGACTTGTTCAGTGCCGATGATGAAATTGCCGCTGTTGAGAATTTCAGAAACCTGAAGTTTACTGTTACCGACCATTTGGATGAGGATGGTGATGGTGTTGACGACTTTAATGATGAATGTCCTGGTACACCTAAAGGTGTGAAGATAAACTATACAGGTTGCCCTGTTGATACCGATAAGGACGGAGTGCCTGACTATATTGACAAGGAGCCGAATACGCCTGTCGGAAAGAATGTCATTGTTAGTGCAAGCGGTATCCAGATGAATGACCGTCAAGTAATTATGTTGCTGTATAACCCTGATGCCGTCAAACATAGCGAGACAAAAATATATTCGCAGACTTCGGAAGGCCGTGTTGATAGTGGTGAAAAAGCCAAAGGCGTTCCAGATAGGTTCAAGAGCGTTGACGTAAACAACGACAACTACATTGACAACAATGAATTGCAGAAGGCTATAGATGCAATATTCGAGGGCACTTCAAACTTGACACCTGCCGACATCAACGATTTGCAAGACTTCTTCTTCGAGCAGTAATAAAACTAACTTCCTACATATTTATATATATATGTAGTGCGAGTATGGCTATATGTTTGCCGACACACATATAATTATATGTATGTTTTTGGAAGACTATCGGATTTTTCCTAAACGTTCAAGTTCGCGTTTGGTGTCTTTTTGCTTGATATCCTGACGCTTGTCGAACATTTTCTTGCCTCGTGCCAACCCAATGTTCACTTTGGCCAGACCTTTCTCGTTGATGAAAAGCACTATAGGCACAATGGTGAAACCTTTTTCCTTGATTTTCTTTTCCATACGGTTCAGTTCGCGCTTGGTAAGAAGCAGTTTGCGGTCACGGCGAGGCTCGTGGTTGACATATCCACCCATTTCATATTCAGCAATATACATATTGCGTATGTATAGTTCGCCGTCTTGAAACAGGCAATATGTTTCGTTTATGTTCGCCTTTCCGTTGCGTAGCGATTTAATTTCAGTTCCCAACAACTGAATACCTGCATTGAAGTCTTCAATTATCTCGTAAAGGAAATGGGCTTTTTTGTTTGTGAGTCTTATATTGTTGTTCATAGTTTCTTAAAAAATCAAATTGTAGCATCCTACTATGGCCCAATGCATTAGCATCATTGCCACAACTGTGGTTATGGCTATGTTGCGAAACTTTATCTTGCTGGTTTCGTGGTATTCTGCCTTTAGAAAACACAAGAGTACATAGTACGAATATAGTCCGCAGAGGGTAAACAATGGCGTTAGTTTAGGCAAAAGCCCGCCAAAGATAGATGCTACAAAAAATGGTATGAATGAATATGTTATAATGTATAATGAGCGAAAAATGCGTGATTTGAGCGAGTAGTAGTGTAGTATTTCGTTGAGCAATATGGTGAACAGGACAGCCGACATAATCAGCATAAAAATGTCGGGAACCAATACGTTTAAGGCGAAATCGAGTATTTCCCTGAACATATATTTCCCAAATATTACGTGACCGACAAAGTCCGCAATTATTATGGCAATGATGTAGGGCAGGGCAACCTCTTTAAAGAGTGCCGATACCTTTTTCGACTTATTGGCAAGACGTTCAGTTTCGACAACTGGTTGCGAAATCAGGTCTATGGTCTGTTGCAATAATGGTTTAATGTTCATTTTCTTTCAAAATCACTGCAAATTTAAACTATTTTAGCAACGCATTTGAAAAAACAATTAATCGATTTGCAATGTCTAATTTGCCTGTTGTCACCATTTTGGGGCCTACAGCCTCTGGTAAGACGAGTTTTGCCACCCGTCTGGCTTCTGTGATGAATGCCGAAATAATCAGTGCCGACTCTCGTCAGGTATATCGCAAAATGGATTTGGGAACAGGTAAGGACTTGTCTGATTATGAAATCGATGGCAAAGCAGTTCCATATCACTTGATTGATATTGTCGAGCCTGGATACAAGTACAATGTGTTTGAATATCAGCAAGATTTTTTCAGGATTTATGAAGATATCTGTTCGCGTCAGAAGCGCGCGATATTGTGTGGCGGTAGCGGAATGTACATTGAGTCGGTGCTGAACGGCTACAAGATGACATCGGTGCCAGTGAACGAGCCCTTGCGCGCCGAACTTGAACAGTATTCAATGGAGCAATTGGAACAGCGTCTGCGCTCTATCGAGAAATTGCACAACAATGCCGATTTTGAAACCCGTCAGCGGGCAATTCGTGCGATTGAAATTGCCGAATATCAACGTGACAATGCGGACGCCTTGCCTGATTTTCCTAAAATCGACAGCGTGATAATTGGTGTAAGTATGGACCGTGAAAAGGTCTGCCAGTCAATATATGAACGATTGAAGCAACGCTTGCGCGACGGAATGATTGACGAGGTGCAGGCATTGCTCGACAGTGGCATCGCACCCGATGACTTGATATATTATGGCCTTGAGTATAAGTTCGTTACCCAATATCTGCAAGGTGAATTCAGTTACAACTATATGGTTGAGCACCTGAATATTGCGATCCGCCAGTTTGCAAAACGGCAGATGACGTGGTTCCGCCATATGGAGCGTAACGGCGCAAAAATCAATTGGATTGACGGCGCTCTGCCTATGCAGGACAAGATAGGTTTCGCCTTGAACCTGATGCGCTCAGCCGATTCTAAAATTCAGAAGTGAAGAAGAATTCCAGACCCTTGAATTTCTCTTGTGACATTTGCAGTTCGTATGCCGATTCGGCAAGATATACGTCGCGGCCCCATTTGTCCTTAGCCATAGCCTTGAACTTGCGACGCTTGAAGTCTTCCCATTCCACAGGGTCGTTAGGCTTCACCCAGCAAGCCTTGTACATACTGATGTTCTCATATCGGCATTGGGCATTGTATTCGTGCAGCAGACGGTATTCAATCACTTCAAATTGGAGTGCGCCGACAGTGCCAATCACCTTGCGTCCGTTTAATGTCATTGTGAATAATTGAGCCACACCTTCGTCCATTAGTTGGTCGATGCCCTTTGCCAGTTGCTTTGCTTTCATCGGGTCGTCGTTTTCGATGTAGCGGAACAGTTCGGGCGAGAAACTTGGCAATCCCTTGAAGTGAATTTTTTCGCCTTCGGTCAGTGTGTCGCCAATCTTGAAGTTGCCAGTGTCGTGCAGACCTATGATGTCGCCAGGATAGGCTTCCTCTACAATCGATGTCTTCTGTGCCATAAATGCAGTCGGGCTCGAGAACTTGAGTTGGCGGTCGAGTTGCACGTGGTAGTAGTTGGTGTTGCGAAGGAATTTTCCGGAGCAGACCTTTACAAATGCGATGCGGTCGCGGTGGTTAGGGTCCATATTGGCGTGAATCTTGAACACGAATCCTGTGAATTTCTCCTCTTCAGGCTTGACCTCACGTTCGTTGGTTTGCGATGGCAGTGGCGATGGCGCAATGCGTATGAATGATTCCAAAAGTTCTTGAACGCCAAAGTTGTACAATGCGCTTCCGAAGAATACGGGAGCAATTTTCGCTTCGCGGTAAAGGTTTTGGTCGAAATCGGGATAAACGCCTTCGATAAGTTCAAGATTGTCGCGTAGTATTTGAGCGTTTTTGCCCATTTTGCGCTCGAATTCAGGGTCGTTCAAGTCCTTGAACTCCTGAGGTTCCTCGGCTTTTGTCTTGTCGTTGCCAGAGAAATAGTACATTTTCTTGTCGAAGATGTTGTAGACGCCTTGCAGACGTTGTCCCATGCCTACAGGCCAACTTAACGGGTGGACGTGTATTTGCAGTTGGCGTTCAATCTCGTCGAGCAGGTCGAAGGGGTCCTTGCCTTCGCGGTCAATCTTGTTAATGAATACGATGACGGGAGTATTGCGCATTCGGCAAACTTTCATCAGTTTCTCAGTCTGCGCCTCGACGCCTTTTGCCGCGTCGATGACCACGATTACGCTATCGACGGCTGTCAATGTGCGGAATGTGTCCTCGGCAAAGTCTTGGTGACCGGGAGTGTCCAATATGTTGATTTTTACGCCGTTGTATTCGAATCCCATTACAGAAGTCGCAACCGAAATGCCACGTTGACGTTCAATTTCCATAAAGTCGGAAGTGGCTGTCTTCTTGATTTTGTTTGATTTGACAGCGCCGGCAACGTGAATTGCACCGCCAAAAAGCAATAACTTTTCGGTCAATGTGGTTTTTCCTGCGTCAGGGTGGCTGATTATTGCAAATGTGCGGCGGCGTTTTATCTCTTCTGTAAATTCCATTTTAGTCTGCTGATTGTGGGTTAAATGCTTGATTACTGCTCATCGGTTTCGTCATCGTCGTCGAGGTTGTCTTCGCAGTCGAGTTCATCATCGATGAAGTATTCTGCCTCGGCAATGAGCGTGTCTATTTCCAGTTGCGACAAGTTTGGCTTGTCAATCCAGTAAACTTGCTTGTCGTTCTCAAAGTCGTCTTCACTGCCTTCAAGAATAAATCGCGGTGTTTCAGTATGAACAACGTATAGGTAGCCCAATCGTTGTTGGCTGTTGGTCGCGAGTAGAAATTTTGGTAGCATATCCTTGTTTTTTGTTGGTCGCAAATATAGTTGTTTTTGGTTTGTGAAATGCCGTATAGTGTCCAGTTGAGGTTTGTTGTGCCGTTTGTTTGATGTTTTTTACTGTTTTTTTTTGTAAAAATGTAGTTTGTGATCTTTTATGTAAATGTAATATTGTTGTGTAATTCCCAATAATACCATTCATACTCAGTTTCATTTGAACCACTTGTAAGCATTTGCCTTGAATCTGCTAAATAGATATGTGAATTTACTAAACATAGTAAATATCCTTCCCATTCAGCTAGTTTCATTGATTCATATGTACTTTCGCTAATCATTTTTGTATCTACCATACTAGATCTATGAGTAAGTAATTGTTCTGAATAAAGTGAACTAGATTTAAGTCCTTCCATTCCTTTTTTAGAAAAGAATACTTTTGGCAACATTTTATTTGCTCCGGGCAATAATTTGTAATCAATTTTCTGATAACATTCTCCATCACAAGGTAAATTGTCAATATCAAAAGCATGATTGGCTTTTTTGTCCATTATAGCGAGAAAATATTCTTTTCCCTTTTTCAATAGGACAGCAGTGCAGTCCGGTTCTTTATTTACATCCCATCCACCAAGCAATTCCGATGTCATCTCTGAAGCACATTCCCTAAGATCTGCCGGAGTAGGTGGAAACTTGTTCGACTGGATGTATTTC
>CALABN010000370.1 GCA_937885735.1 uncultured Bacteroidota bacterium
AACAGATTGTCCTTTATGACGTGTACGTTCTCGACAAAGTGAAGCACTTTGGTCTGTGCACCGCCAGAGCAGTGCACCATTCCGTGGATGTCGGCACGCATCTCGTCGAGCAGTTTCTTGACAACAGGCGCGTAAGTGCGAGTAGGCGACAGCACAAGTTTGCCTGCATTTACAGGCGAGCCTTCAACGCTGTCGGTGAGTTTCAGTTTGCCTGAATATACCAGTTCGTCGGGAACGGCGGCATCGAAACTCTCAGGATATTTCTGTGCCAGATATTTTGCGAACACGTCGTGGCGGGCGCTTGTGAGGCCGTTTGAGCCCATTCCGCCGTTGTATTCCTTCTCGTATGTGGCTTGTCCGTATGATGCGAGGCCGACAATTACATCGCCGGGGCGAATGTTTGCGTTATTGATGACGTCGGCGCGTTTCATTCGGCAGGTTACGGTGCTGTCGACGATTATGGTGCGCACCAGGTCGCCAACATCGGCAGTCTCGCCACCAGTGGCATAGACGCCTACGCCCATATCGCGCAGCTCGGCAAGCAGTTCATCAGTGCCGTTGATTATTGCAGATATGACTTCGCCAGGGACAAGCATCTTGTTGCGCCCTATGGTGCTTGACACCAGAATGTTGTCGACGGCGCCCACGCAGAGCAGGTCGTCAATGTTCATTATTAGCGCGTCTTGGGCAATGCCTTTCCACACGCTCAGGTCGCCAGTCTCCTTCCAGTAGAGGTAGGCCAGACTCGATTTGGTGCCTGCGCCGTCGGCGTGCATTATGTTGCAGTAGTCGGGGTCGCCGCCCAGTATGTCGGGGATTATCTTGCAGAAGGCTTTTGGGTAAAGGCCTTTGTCAATGTTTTTTATGGCGTTGTGCACATCTTCCTTTGATGCCGAAACACCTCGCAGATTGTATCTTTCTGAATTGTTCATATTGATTATTTACCTCCGCAAAGTTACACTAATCATTGAAAATAGACTATTAAAAAGGCGCTGACAATTATCAGCAAAAACAATATCTCAGCCAGTGCATTGTGGCGTATCTCCATAAAATATAGAGACGCTATGAATGACAGCGCAATGGCGACAAATACCAGAAGCGTCATTCCTGAACACGGGATGGCGAAGAAGGCCGCTACGGACAGCAGTATCAGCCAGAAGAAGAGGCTGAAGTATTTGCGTGTGGTGACTTTGTACATTCTTATGCATTGCGACATTGTGAACAGCGCAAAAAATATTATAAGGCACGAATAGCATATTGCTCCGTATTGCACAACGCCGAGTTCGATGGTGAATGCCTGTGTCAGGCTTATTTGCGACATTCTGTCGAAAAATGCATCTGTCTGGTCGGTCATGAACATTCCAAACAGGTAGAACACGAACGGTGTAATGTAGCCCAGTATTGCGGCCAGGAAGTCGCGCATCTTGAAGAACCTTATCACAAACTGTGATGCAAATACAAAGAACATTGTTGCAACCAATGGCGGAAAGAACAATGTGCCGATGCCAATCAGCAGACCGCTTTCAAAGTATTGCTTTGGCATCTCGTACATTTGTTCGCTGTCCAGAATCTTTGTCATTGCCAACATAAAGAACAGGTTGGCGACAAGTACTGGCAGAAGATTGTAGTTTGGTGCCAACGAACTCACAACCAATACAAAGAACAATGGTGGCAGAATCGTCTTGTTTTCAACAATGATGAATTTCAAGTCGATGCGCAGCAGCAGGAACGCTTCAATCAACATCAGTGCAAAAGCAACAAGTTGAGTGCCCCATACGCTTGAAAACATGCCGCAAATGATGTCGTTGTAAAGGGCCGAGCCTTCGTTTATCGAGGGAGTCCATTGCGGATTGCCGAATATGGGCAGCCATAGCACAACGGCAATCATTACCGTCAGCACGTGCATTATTGGCGAGTTGCTTTTGTATAGGTTGAATAGCATGGCTTAAAGTTTTTGTACGTCCTGACCTATGTCTCTGCGGAAATATGCGCCTTCAAACGATATGTTCTTGATGTTGGCGTATGATTTGTCGAGTGCGCCTTGAATGCTGTCGCCAAGCGATGTCACTGCGAGCACGCGGCCACCGTCGGTGAGCACTTCCTTGTCTTTCAGTTTGGTGCCGGCGTGGAACACGGTGCTTCCTTCAACATTTTCAAGCCCGGTGATTGGGAATCCTTTCTTGTAGCTTTCAGGATACCCGCCCGAAACCATTACCACGGTGATGGCTGTCTCTGCCTTTTGCTTGGCTTCCATGCCTGCAAGCCGTTGCTCGGCTGTTGCGGTGAGCAGGTCGAGCAGGTCGCTGTCGAGGCGCGGGATCACGACCTCGGTTTCAGGGTCGCCCATGCGTACGTTGTATTCAATGACGTACGGGTCGTTGCCACACTTGATGAGGCCGAAGAAGATGAATCCGCGGTAGTCGATTTTCTCGCTTTGCAGACCTTTTATTGTAGGCTCTATTATTCGGCTGATGATTTTCTGCTTGAATTCAGGAGTGCAGAACGGCACAGGCGATACGGCGCCCATTCCGCCAGGGTTCAGGCCGCTGTCGTGCTCGCCAATGCGCTTGTAGTCCTTGGCTTCGGGCAGAAGGACGTAGTCCTTGCCGTCGGTCAGCACGAAGAACGAGCACTCTATTCCCGACAGGAATTCCTCAATCACGACCTTTGCCGATGCGTCGCCGAACTGTCCGTTAAGCATTGTCTCGAGGTTGTCTTGCGCTTCCTTCAGGTCGTTGATGATAAGCACGCCCTTGCCGGCAGCCAGTCCGTCGGCCTTCAGAACGTAAGGAGCCTTCAGTGTTTCAAGGAATTTCTTTCCTTCGGCAAGAGTCTCTTTCGTGAAACTCTGATATGCGGCTGTCGGTATTCCGTATTTCTGCATGAATTTCTTTGCATATTCCTTGCTGCCTTCGAGTTGTGCGCCTTCGGCCGATGCGCCAACTATGCGTATGCCTGATGTTGTCGGGTCGTTTTTGAACGAGTCGGTGATGCCTTTTACAAGAGGCTCTTCGGGGCCTACGACAAGCAGGTCGATGTTGTTGAATTTGGCAAAATCCTTTATCGCGTCAAAATCGGTAACCTTGATTGGCACGTTGATTCCGACTGTTGCTGTGCCTGCATTGCCAGGAGCAATGAACAGGTGTTTGAGTTTTGGACTTTGTGAAACTTTCCACGCAATTGCGTGCTCGCGGCCGCCAGAGCCGATAATCATTACGTTCATCAGGTTATTTTTTAAATAGTTTAAGAATCTGTTCAAGGTCTTCAGGCGTGTCAACTGACAAGCCCTCGTCGGTGGTTACGGCTGTCTGAATGTCGTAGCCGTTCTCGAGCCAGCGCAGTTGTTCGAGCGATTCGGCCGTTTCAAGGCTGCTCTTGCTGAGTTTTGTTATCTCAAGAAGGATGTCTTTCCGGTATCCGTACATTCCAATGTGTTGCAGGAATTTGTGCTTTTGCAACCAGTCTTTCTGCTCGCATCCGCGGATGTGGGGAATTGTCTGTCGGCTGAATAGCAATGCCTTGCCGTTTTTGTCAACCACCACTTTTGGCTTGTTGGGGTTGAAGAGTGTCTGCTCGTCGTCGACAGGCTTTACAAGTGTGGCAATCTGCACTTTAGGATTGGTAAACAGTCCCGCCAGCAGGTTGATCTGCTTTTCGGCAATGAAGGGCTCGTCGCCTTGGATGTTTATCACCACGTCGATATTCTGCCCGTAGGTTTTCTCGTAGTTCCTTACGGCTTCGGCGCAACGGTCGGTGCCGCTTGGGTGCTTGTCCGATGTCATCACAACCTTGCCTCCGAACGACAGCACGGCATCGTAGATGCGTTGGTCGTCGGTTGCCACAACCACGTTGTCGAGGGCTTTTGATGCTTGTTCAAACACGCGTTGCACCATATATTTGCCGTTGATGTCGGCCAGTGGCTTGCCCGGAAACCGCGATGAGGCGTAGCGAGCGGGAATGATTCCTAAAATGACCATTTGCTTTTACTTTTAATGTGCAAAGGTACTAATAATTACAAATTTGAAATTACAAATTTGGAATTACGGATTTGAAATGTCGTTTTTTTCGTTGGATTTATTCCTTTTTGCCCCGTTGGTTTTCGAGATTAGGATTTAATCCTTTTTGGAATTGGTTTCAAATTCAAGATTTATAGTTCCCTAACTCCTTATTCCATAGTATTTTGCTATTTTGCAAACTAAAAATTGTCAATTTGCAAACTTGCTTTTCGATGTTTGATATATGTTTGCACTGTTTAAAAAAAATAAGTATGAAAAATTTTTTTATTAATTATTGGAAATTATCTGTATTATGTTGCATAATGATGGCAACCAGCGTGTGCAATGCACAAAATTTAACTGGTAGTGGAACAGAATCAGAACCTTATCTAATTTCGACTCAATCAGATTTAGAAATTTTTGCTAATAATGTTAATAGTGGAATTTCCTACGAAGGCAAGTTTATAAAACTGACTGATAATATTGAATGTGATTATAATGAAGATATCCAATGGACACCGATTGGAGATGATAACAACAGTTTTCAAGGCACATTCGATGGCAATGGAAAAACTATCAGCAGACTTTATTTTGATAATTCAAATCAAATTTATGTAGGTTTGTTTGGATATAATGAAGGAACCATAAAAAATGTAGGAGTAGTTAAATCGAATTTTAAAGGGAAACAAGCTGTCGGCGGTGTGTGTGGATATAATTATTATGGCACCATCACAAATTGCTACAATACTGGAGAGGTTAGTGGTTCAGATAATATCAGCGGTGTGTGTGGATTTACTTTTTATGGCACCATCACAAATTGCTACAATACTGGAGAGGTTAGTGGTTCACAATATATCAGCGGTGTGTGTGGATATAATCTTTTCGGCACCATCACAAATTGCTACTATTTATCCGACGCAGATAATGGGAATGAAGATAAAACCCAAGAACAATTTGCCAATGGTGAAGTGGCATACAAACTTGGTGGCGCATTCTTCCAGACTATTGGTGAAGATGCTTCGCCTGTCCTCAATAGCACTCACGGCGTTGTTTACCAAACAACTGGTTGCTCACGAATACCATATTCAAATACCGAGAATGACTTTATTGAACACATCAACTTCGACGGAAACGGCTTCTGTTCTGTCTGCGGTGGTGGCTATGAGCCTGCAAAATATTCAGACGAAAACGGTGTTTACCAAATCGCCAACGCAGGTAATCTTTATTGGTTTGCTCAATATGTTAACAAAGGTGGCAATAATTCCAGCGCCAATGCCGTACTTATAAGCGACATCGTAGTAAACGAAAATCTTCTCTCGTCATTGGAAAAAGATGAAGATGGAAATGTCACCAATGTCGATGATTTTAAAGAGTGGATTCTTATTGGAAATCTAGATGTATATTACAAAGGTACATTCGACGGAAACGGCCATACAATAAGCGGACTTTACTTTAATAAATCAAATCAATATAATGTTGGATTGTTTGGACAGATAACAGGAAACGCTGTTATCAAAAACGTAGGTGTAATTGATTCTTATTTTAAAGGCGATGCTGGCGTCGGAGGCGTGTGCGGTGATAACGATAGTTCAAAGGGATTAATCGAAAATTGCTACAATGCAAGCATTGTCATTGGAAAAAATTATGTTGGAGGCGTGTGCGGAGATAATAGTGGGACCATTACAAATTGCTACAATGCAGGTGGCATAGAAGGTCACTACAGTTATAGTTATACAGGTGGCGTGTGCGGATTTAGCGAAAATACTATCATCAATTGCTACAATATAGGTGACATAGAAGGTTACTATAATACAGGTGGCGTGTGTGGAAGTAATAAAAAGTTAATCAAAAATTGTTATAATATAGGAGAGGTAAATGGCGATGAAAAAACTGGTGGCGTGTGCGGTGATAATTACTATGGCACAATTCAATATTGTCACAATGTTGGTATGGTGAATTCTGAACATTATTATATTGGTGGCGTGTGTGGCTATAACTCATCTGGCACAATCCAACACTGCTATTTTAATTCTGACATTTACCAAGGAGATGCATCCAATGGCGACGATACCGATGAAACTGTTGCAGGCAAGTCTTCCGCTGATTTCAAGAATTTAGTGATTGGCTTGCTCAATGTCAACGGCAACAATGTCTGGGGGCAAGGTCTTAGTTATCCGATGCTAATTAGCAATCACGTCCATGAATACAGTAACGGATTCTGTATGGTTTGCAATGTTTGCCAACAACCCGAACAAGACGAAAACGACGTTTACCAAATCGCTAACGTAGGAAATCTATACTGGTTTGCCAACTATGTGAACCAAGGTGGCGACAACGCCAACGCCTTTCTTGCAAACGACATCGTGGTAAACGAGAATCTTCTCTCGTTGTTGGGAAAAGATAAAAATGGAAATGTCACCAATGGCGCTAATTTCAAAGCGTGGAACCCGATGGGGTATTATATTGACGGTAGTAATTATGTCTCTTATGCTGGCACATTCGATGGCAATGGACATACAATTAGCGGATTGTATTTCAACGATTCAAGTAGAGAACTTGTAGGCTTGTTCGGACGAACAACAGAAGGTGCATCCATCAAAAATGTAGGCGTAGTCGATTCGTATTTTAAAGGTGGCGATTATGTCGGTGGCGTGTGCGGTATGAATGGCGACACCATCACAAACTGCTACAATACTGGTGAAGTAAATGGCAGTGGCAGTAGTGTCGGTGGCGTGTGCGGATATAATTATAACGTCCCCATCACCAACTGCTACAATACTGGTGAAGTAAGTGGCGGTAATTCTGTCGGTGGCGTGTGCGGTAACAATAAAGGCCCCATCACCAACTGCTACTATTTAGAAACTTCAGCCAACACGGGAATAGGCGAAGGCGATGGTGAGGCTACAGCAAAAACCGCTACTCAGTTTGCAAGCGGTGAGGTTGCATACCAACTTGGTGACGCATTCTATCAGAAAATTGGCGAAGATACTTTGCCTGTTCTCAATAGCACTCACGGCAAGGTTTATCTGGCAAGTCCTTGTATAGCATATTCAAATACCGAAAATGCCGTTGCTGAACACGAATTTGGCGAAAACGGCTTCTGCACAGTCTGTGGTGCATACGAGCCTGCAAGCGAAGACGAAAACGGCGTTTATCAAATAGCCAACGCTGGCAACCTTTACTGGTTTGCCAACTATGTTAACGATATGGCAAATGCAGAGTATAAAAATGTGTTTTATCAATCAAGCGCCAATGCCGTTCTTACCGCCAACATCACAGTAAACGAGAATCTTCTTAAATCATTAGCATTTGATGAAAATGGGAATGTTACCAATGGTGCTAATTTCGGTGAATGGTCCCTTATTGGGTATTATAATAACTATAATGATAATGTCTATTATGCTGGCACATTCGATGGCAATGGCCATACAATTAGCGGTTTGTATTTCAACGATTCAAATAGAGAAGGCGCAGGCTTAATCGGACTAACAACTGAAGGCGCTGTCATCAAAAACGTAGGCGTAATCGATTCGTATTTTAAAGGGAAATACTATGTCGGTGGCGTGTGCGGAGATAATAATGGTGGCACCATCACAAACTGCTACAATACTGGTAGCGTAAATGGTAACAATAATGTCGGTGGCGTGTGCGGATGTTATCTTCGGGGCACCATCACCAACTGCTACAATACAGGTGAAGTAAATGGCAATGGCGATTATGTCGGTGGCGTGTGCGGGTATAAAGAAGGTGGCACCATCACCAACTGCTACAATACTGGTAGCGTAAAAGGAAATAGTTATGTCGGCGGCGTGTGCGGAGATAACTCTGGCATCATCGAAAACTGCTACAATACTGGTAGCGTAAATGGCAATGGCAATTATATCGGTGGCGTGTGCGGTGAAAATTATGGCCCCATCACAAACTGCTACAACATGGGTGCGGTGACATGTGACGAAAGTTTTGTAGGTGGTATAAGTGGAAACAATAATGGTTCTATCATCAACTGCTACAACATAGCAGAAATTAAAGGCGCAATATCCGTTGGTGGTATATGTGGAAGTATAGGAAATGATAAGTCTGTAGTCAATTGCTACAATAATGGTAATGTTTCGGGCTCTGATAAAGGTGGTATTTGTGGTCAAGTCTTCAATGGTACAATAGAAAACTGCTATTATCTCAGTGGAATAGATGCGGTTGGATATTCTCAAAATACACTTATAATTGTGGCTACAGCAAAAACCGCCATTCAGTTTGCCGATGGCACAGTGGCGCAAGCGCTACGCGATGGCCGGAATGGTGATGTTTGGGGACAATATTTAGGCGTAGATGAATCGCCTAAATTTAGAGGGAAAATAGTCAACCCAACAAAGATAACCGCCGAAAATCGTGAGGAATACAATCTCGGCGAAGACTATATCGGCTATTACGCCCTTGCCGATGTTGACGATTTATACTGGTTTGCCAACTTTGTAAACCAAGGTGGCGATAATGCCAAAGCCCAAGCTATTCTTAAAAACGACATCGTAGCAAACGAAAATCTTCTCTCGTCATTAGAATTTGATGAAGACGGAAATGTTACTAATGGCTCTAATTTTAAACAGTGGATTCCGATTGGAACGGAAAACCAAAAATTCAATGGAACTTTCGATGGCGCAGGCCATACCATCAGCGGATTGTATTTTAATCAAGATGCAAGTTATGCAGGACTTTTCGGGAGAAGTACGCAAGGTGGTTCTATCAAGAATGTCGGCGTGGTGGACTCCTATATCAAGGGTAAGAATAATGTTGGTGGCATTGTCGAGATAGGCGGGAATGTAGAGCGACCGACAGGCGGCGACAAAGAAGATGTCGCGGGAACGCGCGTCGGAGATCTTCGAACGCCAGACAACCACCGGCGGTATGCGGAGATTCTGCGGATTGTGGTCCGTATCGATCCTGATGTTATCCTTGACCCATGCGACGGCCTCGGACGGAGTGCCGATTCTGGCGGCTATGCCGGAAGACCTGATCTCTTCCCTGTAAGGCATGAGACGCTCGAGTTCGACGCGGGGACAGTCGATGTCGCGGTCCCCGGTCAGCGGCTGCGCCATTGCGTCATCGATGACGTCCTGGGTGACATCGATGTGGTCTTTCGCTGAAAGGAAGAGTCCGGGAGCCTCCATGCGGGGATGTGGCATGGCCTCGCGTATCTCATTCTCCTTCGCCAGGCGCTCTCTGTTGAGTTCCTTCTGCTCGGGAGTCGAGTTGTCAGGAAGGGGGTCTTCGACAGGAGGGACTATGTCGAAGTCTAATGAATATTCTTTACCGAACGTCTTGTCGAGTACGACCCTGCCGTCCTCGCCGCACACGACGCCAAGACCGAACCTGTCTCCCTTTGCAGCCCAGACCACTATGTCTCCGAGGCCTGTATCAAGGGCGGAACGGCCGTTGGAATCGGTCTTGTAATGGGCTACGGTGTAGAATTCGGCGTAGTTGTAGATCTTGAACTCTATGTCAGCGCCCTCCACCGGATTGCCAGACTCGTCGACGACGGTGACGGTGGTACGGCGGGTCGGGACATAGCTCTTGATGACATTGATTTCGGTATACGCATGCGTGCGCGAGATCACGTCCTCGGGACCGTCGTACTTACCGAAAGCCTTGGTATGAAGCAGCATGGCACGGGACACGGATGAATTGAACCATCCGAGATCGAGCACGGCTTCGGGCTCGCAGGCGCCCATGAAATGCCACTTGCCGTCTACGTACACTTCGACCCATGCGTGATTGTCG
>CALABN010000371.1 GCA_937885735.1 uncultured Bacteroidota bacterium
GTATCGCTGAATGTCCTCGTCCGACGGACGTGTGTAGTAACTCCAGCCAAAAAGAACGGCCATTATTAGCAAAATGCCTATCCAAGAACTTTTATCCATATATTATTTGTGTTTGTTCGTTTTAAAATTTGGTGCAAAAGTATAATTAATGTGTATGTATAAAAATCTTTTAGGAAAATAAGAGACCAAACTTTAGGTGTTTGTTGCATTTGCAAGGTATTTTTGTCGTCATTATTTCTGCCACGCCTTCAAATAGCGCGACATTTACTATATTAGTCGCCGATTCAGGATTGATATTGATACGGCGAATTTATTGAACGGACCTTTGTTATGCCAAATCTACCATTAGCGGAACGGTTGCGACCGAAGAACCTCGACGAATACATCGGACAGAAGCATCTGGTCGGAAAGGGTGCCGTGCTTCGCCAGGCCATTGAGTCGGGACGCATCCCGAGTATGATTCTTTGGGGCCCGCCAGGCGTGGGAAAGACAACGTTGGCCAACATCATCAGTCACTTGCAGAACCGTGCCTTCTATTCGTTGAGCGCCATAAGTTCAGGTGTGAAGGACGTCCGTGACACCATCGATTTGGCAAAGCGCCAGCAATTCTTCAATCAGCCAAACCCGATATTGTTCATCGATGAGATTCATCGTTTCAGCAAGGCACAGCAAGACTCGCTTTTGGGTGCCGTTGAGCAGGGTGTTGTGACATTGATTGGCGCCACAACCGAGAACCCGTCGTTTGAGGTCATCTCGCCACTTCTTTCGCGTTGTCAGGTGTACGTGTTGCGCTCGCTCGAGATTTCCGACCTCGACGAACTGCTAAACCGCGCCCTTGCTTGCGACTACGACCTCAAGCAACTCGACATAAAGGTTGAGGAAAAGGAGGCAATGTTCCGATATTCGGGTGGCGATGCCCGCAAGCTACTGAACATCATCGACATAGTCATTGGCGCCCAAGACCCTGACAAACAGATTGTCATCAACAACAAGATTGTGGAAGACATCTTGCAGGAGAATCTGTCCATTTACGACAAGAACGGCGAGATGCACTACGACATAATATCGGCATTCATAAAGTCGATACGCGGAAGCGACCCGAATGGCGCGGTTTACTGGCTGGCCCGTATGCTCGACGGGGGCGAGGACATCAAGTTCATTGCCCGCAGGCTGATTATATCGGCATCGGAAGATATCGGCCTTGCCAATCCAAATGCCTTGTTGCTTGCCAACACCTGTTTCGAAGCCGTCAACAAGATTGGAATGCCTGAGGCTCGCATAATTCTTTCAGAATGTGCTATTTATCTTGCATCAAGTCCTAAGAGCAATTCGGGATACATGGCTATAAACGATGCCCTTTCGCTGGTTAAGGATACGGGCAACCTGCCTGTTCCGTTGCATTTGCGCAATGCGCCTACCAAAATGATGGAGCAGATGGGCTATGGCCACAATTACAAGTATTCGCACGATTACGAAGGTCATTTCGTTGACCAGGATTTCCTTCCAAAGGAATTGAAAGGCCACAAGTTTTACGACCCGCAACCTAATGCGCAGGAGGAATCCATCCGTGCAAGGCTGAAGAAATGGTGGAACAGCAGGTACGATTATTGAAAATAGTTTGATTTTTTTTGTTGTAGCGCCTAGTGCCGTGACAATCAACCATTTCTTCAACTGTTCCATATTCAATATGGACAGCCTTGCTTCAGGAACCGCCTATGGAAAGGGCATTCTACAAATCCTGATTTGATTTGTCATCTTCCAGATCTTCTCTGTATTCAAGCAAATCGCCAGGCTGGCATTTCAAAACCTTGCAGATGGCGTCAATTGTAGAGAAACGTACTGCTCTTACCTTGCCAGTCTTCAACAACGACAGATTCGCTTGTGTTATGCCGATTTTCTCCGCCAACTCCTGCGACGAAATTTTGCGTTTCGCCATAACTACGTCTAAATTCACTATAATACTCATATTCAGTAATGTTTAAACGGTCAAGTCATTATCTTCCTTCAAATCCTTTCCCATTCTGAACACCTCGGAGAGAAACATCAGGCCTGTGCCAGCAAGCAACCACGACCTGTGCTCGATAGGGCCCAAAACAACTTCGTAATTTACAAAAGCCACCACTTGGCACGCACTAAAATACGCCAATAACTGACCTGCAAAAAGAACCACAAAGCCAACCGACATTAGAATACCTAAGCGTTCAATATCGCAGGCGACACCCGAAACAAATATGTTGCCACGGTATATATTGCGTAATATCCTAAAAATCAGAATTATAAACCAAACGAGAATGGCAACTGAAACTATAGATAGTGGAATTGCAAATAACCAAATCCACTTGGGGCACTCTTCAACCTGAAATTCCACTTTTGCCCGCTGTATTTCGAGCTCACCATAACTCAAATTTCCGCTTACACGTCCTCGTTCAAGTCCAATTACTTCTGCACGGTTATTTCTGCATCGCAGATTAACTGTGTAACTCCGTGAAGCCCAACTATTATTGGAATATGTACTTGTACCAACGGTATCAATGTTCCCCATACTATCCGTCACAACCTGATAAACAGTGTCTATTTTCGCTTTTTTGTTGAATTTTGGAGCATTGTGCCAAATATCCATATGTAATGTTTTATCGCTCATTACTGTATAAGTGGACCTGGTTTTATTAAAATAAACGGGACCGTCGCCTGGCGTGTTTACAGAAAAAACCACACATAACAAGACTGAAGCCACAAATAATCCGAAGTATAGTTTTAATTTTTTATTCATAATGATAATTATTTATTGTTATACGATAATAATTTATTGGACAAAGATATATTAGAAAATTACATTTGCAATACAAAAACAATAATATTTTATCGACAAACAATAATTGCAATCAAAAAAATAGTCTGCAAGACCCATTGACGGCGTATATGACTAAAAAAATGGACAAAAAAAAGACGCATTACGCGTCATCAAAAGAAACGGGGGGGCAGGAAACTACTTGCAGTTGAACTGGTTCATTATGCCAACCACGCCAACAAACGGCATTTGCAACACGGCTTGGCAGCAAAGGTCGATGCGTTCGTCAATTGTGGCTTTCTCCTCGTCAGTCCAATGGCCAAGCACATAGTCAACCTGCTGGCCACGCGAGAATTCGTTGCCAATGCCGAAACGCAGGCGTGCAAATTCTGAAGTGGAAATGGATGCGGCAATGTTTTTCAGCCCGTTGTGACCGCCGTCGCTGCCTTTCTGGCGAATTCGGATTTTGCCGAACGGAAGGGCCAAGTCGTCGCAAATGACAAGCAGATGGTCTAATTGGATTTTCTCTTGTTGCATCCAGTAGGCAACGGCCTTGCCGCTCAAGTTCATATATGTGGTTGGCTTGATGAGAATGAAGGTGCGTCCGCGCGACTTGAGTTCTGCGCGATATGCGTGACGTGCCTCGCTAAAAGAAATATTGGACGCCTTAGCCAAGGCGTCCAATACTTTAAATCCTATGTTGTGTCGGGTTTCGGCGTATTCCGCGCCTATGTTGCCCAACCCCACAATCAAATACTTCACTCGCTAAATGTTATTTTGCTTCAGCGGCATTTGCAACTGCAGCACGAGTTGACTTAACTGTAGCAACTACAACGTTCTTAGCCTCAAGGATTTCAAGACCGTCGAAATTCAAGTCCTGAATTTTGATTGCCTTGCCAAGACCAAGGTTGGTAACGTCAATCTCAAGGATGTCAGGAAGTTTTGCAATCAAACCTTTGACACGAATCTTGCGCATCTTCAAAACCAGCTTGCCACCAAGTTTAACACCTTCTGCCAAACCATTTAGTTTTACTGGCAATGACATTGAAACTGGTTTGCTGTCTGATACTTCAAGGAAGTCGATGTGCTCGATAGCGTCAGATACGCAGTGGTATTGAACGTCTTTAAGCACTGCCTTGCAAGCCTTGCCGTCAATTACAAGGTCAACAATGTAGATGTTTGGAGTGTAAATCAAGCCACGGAATGCTTCAACTGGAGCAGAGAAGTGAGTAACTGATTCACCACCATACACTACGCAAGGAACCTGTCCGTTAGCGCGAAGTTCGCGGGTTGCCTTTTTGCCAAGTTCTGAACGAACAGAACCTTTAATCTCAATAGTTTTCATTCTAAAAAATTTGTGTGCTACTTGTGACAGTGTCACCCATTGCACGTTAGACAATAAAAATTTTTGCGGCGCAAAGGTAGTCTTTTTTGTGATGAAAACAACCGTTTTTTTGTTCGTCCTTTTTTTATTCATTTGTATTATGAATGACCAGGACTTAAAACAGTTTCTTGACAAGCAGGCATCGCGTTTCGATTGTGCCGATTTTGTCTGTGGCGACCCCATTGAGGTTCCGCATCGATTTTGCAATCCCGACGATATCGCCATTGCGGGTTTTTTGGCTTCAACCATTGCGTGGGGCCAGCGCAAGAGCATAGTCAAGTCGGCGCACCAATTGATAAACTGGATGGACGGCTCGCCTTCCGATTTTGTCCGCAACTGTACCGACCGCGACCTTGAACCATTCAACAGGTTTGTATATCGTACGTTCAACGGGACCGACTGCGTCTCGTTTTTGAAATCGTTGCGGAATATCTGCCAAAATCACGGCGGTTTGGAAAAAGTGTTTGCTGACGGCTTCGCATCAACTCAAAGTGTGTATGGCGCACTCACTCATTTTTATAATGTATTTTTTGAGATTGACCACTTGCATCGAACCGAGAAGCATCTCGCAAATCCAGAAAAAGGTTCGGCGTCAAAGCGTATGAATATGTTTCTGCGTTGGATGGTCCGCCAAAGTGGCACGGGTGTCGATTTCGGCATTTGGAAGTGCATACCGCAGTCGGCATTGTGCATTCCGCTCGACGTCCACGTGGGCAATGTGTCAAGGCAGTTGGGTTTGCTGTCGCGAAAGCAAAACGATTGGAAGGCCGTGGAGGAACTCACCGCCAACCTGCGCCAATTCTGTCCTGAAGACCCAGTCAAATACGATTTTGCGCTTTTCAGTTTGGGTGTCAATGGAGAAATGTAAAAGACAATTCACAATTCACAATTCACAATTCACAATTCACAATAACTCAACTTCTAAACCTCTCAACCTTAAACCTTAAACTTTCAACCTTCAACTTTAAACAGCGAAGCGTTTCAACCTTAAACTTTACCCCAATGAGCAACAATTATTTTTGTTTCAAGCAGTTTGCAATAGAGCAGGACAATGCGCCAATGAAAGTCGGCACCGATGGAGTGCTCATTGGTGCGTGGTGCAATTGCAACAATGCCCGCAAGGTTCTTGACGTAGGGACTGGCACGGGACTTGTCGCCATAATGGTTGCACAGCGGTCGGAGGCTATGGTTTCGGCTGTTGAGATTGATGCCAATGCTTGTCTGGATGCAATGGAGAATTTTGGCAAATGTCCGTGGCCAAAGCGCATCGAACTTTTCAATCTGTCCATACAGGAGTTTGCAGGCGACTGCACTGACCGTTTCGACCTTATAGTCAGCAATCCGCCTTTTTTCAACAATTCGCTCAAAGCCCCCGATGCAGGGCGTACGCTTGCGCGCCATACTGATTCGCTTCCTGCTTCCGACTTGTTCGAATGTGCGTCAAAACTGCTTGCCGACAATGGTTGCTTGTCAGTGATTATTCCTGTCGGGAATTTTGAGGAATATTGTGTCGAAGCCGAAAATCACAAAATGAGGGTGTTGCGCAAGGCGTGGGTGAAACCCACTGACGAATTGCCGTGTCACCGCGTGATGGTTGAGTTTGGCTATTCCGCTGATATGACTTCCGAGGAGACCATAGTCATAGAACAAGGCGGACGCCACTGCTACAGTCCTGAATACATTGCACTTACGCAGGATTTTTACTTGAAATTCTAGATTTAGGAAAGCCTGTTTTTTTGAAATCTAAAAGAATTCTGAATCAGAAAATCCTAAATGTATTTGTTCCCCGTTTTAGTCTTGATGTCGTTGACAATCACCTTGACAGTCTGTTCCTCGTCCTTGTTGCAGATGAGCAAGGCGTCAGGAGTGTCCACAACAATGAAATTGTCAAGTCCCTGAACAACAACCAATTTATCTTTAGGAGCGTGAATGATTGAACGTTTGGTGTTGTATAGCAGCATATTGTCAGTGTCAATCACGTTTTGGTCGTCATTCTTTGGCTGGTTTTCGTAAAGCGATGTCCACGTCCCAAGGTCGGACCAGCCGAAATGCGAGCCCAAGACAGCCACATTGTCGGCCTTTTCCATAACACCATAGTCTATGGAGATGTTAGGGCAGACAGGGTAAATCTGTTGTATTGCATCAATTTCATCGTCGGTGTTGAACAGTTCCGACTTGCTGTTGAACAAGTTGTAAACTTCAGGAAGATGTTTTCTGAACGCTTCCTGAATGCTTTTCAACGACCAGAGGAAAATGCCTGAATTCCAGTAGAATTCACCACTTTGCACAAAGAATTTGGCAAATTCAAGATTAGGTTTTTCGGTAAATGCCTTAACCTTGCGCAGGTCGGCAATATTGTTGAAGTTGATGGTCTCGTCGAATTGAATGTAGCCGTAGCCCGTGTCGGGGCGGGTAGGCTGGATTCCCAATGTCAGCAGGTTGTCGTTGTTGCCCACAAAGTCGAATCCGTTCTTGATGGTGTTGATGAACATTTGGTCGTTCAGAATCAAGTGGTCGGAAGGAGCAACCACAATCTTTGCGTTTGGGTTCATCTGCTGAATGCGGAAGTTTGCGTAGGCAATGCAGGGTGCCGTGTTGCGTCGTGCTGGTTCAAGTAAAATCTGCGAAGCGCTTATCAGTGGCAATTGTTTAAGTGTCAAATCCTTATATTCGGCACTTGTCACTATCAGCACGTTTTGTGGAGGAACAATTTTTGTAAACCTCTCAAAAGTGAGTTGCAACAGTGATTTCCCGATTCCCAATATGTCGATGAACTGTTTTGGAAACGAGTTACGGCTTACAGGCCAAAAGCGTGTGCCCGCACCGCCGGCCATTATTACGCAATATAAATCTTGATTCATATCAAATGTTTTCTTTCAAAAGAGCAAATATAGACTTATGTTGATACAAATACAATGATAATTGATGATTGGCTCTTGATTGTTGGTGAACGATGTTTTTTTTGTCACCTGCCGATTTGAGTCGTTTTTTTTATAGCGACACGCTATTCATTGAACATAAAATCACATCAACAAAGAAAAAAATTGCCTAAATGCAACTTCTACATATATTTTATAAGTGCATATGTTGTTAAAAAATTATTTTTGCACTTTGAAAAACTTGTTTTGGGCAACTTGATTTTGCAGTCAATTCGGGTGGAAATTCTTGTGTTTTGGTAAGTGCGAATGCACCTTGTTGGTCAACGAAAAAATGTCTTGGACATTGATTTTTGTTGGTTAACCGAGTTTTATTGGCATATTATCAAAACAAAAAAAAGTGAGTTTCTAAAAAAATTACTTTTATGCACTTTTTATAGCCAAGTGTGAAAACTTGGTGAAAAAGAGAAATGAAATAGGAACACTTCAATAATATAAAGTTATGAAGAGACATTTTTTAACCTTATCGATTTTATTAGTTGTAACGCAACTATTTGGTCAAGAGTCGAGATTTTGGGTAAACGGAAATGGAAAATGGACAGACCAAAGTCATTGGGCAACCGTATCTGGCGGGCAAGCAGGTGCTTCAGTTCCTGACAAGGCAGCTGATGTGGTGTTCGACCAATATTCGTTCAATGGTGGCAAGAACACAGTCACTGTTGGTGCGGATGCTTTTGTTGGAAGCCTGTCTTCTGAAAATGCAGAGTTCACATTGTCGGGCAAGGCAAGTTTGACAATAGGCGGTTCGGTAAATGTCGATGACAAACTCAACTTCGACAAGTTCCGTGGTGCTTTGGTGTTGGCTGCCGAAGGTGACCAGACATTGAACATCCCGACAGAACTGATTTCTGACATTATTATTGAAAGTGGTAATTGGACCTTGGCTGCCAACTTGACAACCGAAGGCAACATCTTCCTTAAGTCAGGCTCGCTGACTACTGCGGGATTTGAAGTCAACTGCGCCGAATTCAACGGCAACGATGTAGAGGCTTCTCTCAACATTGATAATTCAACCATTATTTGTGATAAATGGAACTTTGGCTCGGCATCAAACTTGACCTTCGATGCTGCAGGTTCTACAATTATGGTTAAGGGCAATTTTCTTACTAATTTCCTTACAGTCAGCAATCTCAAGTACAATATTGTTCGCTCATATTCTGCAGAGAAGGCTATGCCTATGGTTGTTTATGCAGATGTTACAAATGTTACTTGTCCTTCAAATGCAACTGAAGCAAACAATGCAGAAAAGGCAAAGAAAAAGGATGGTAAGATTAAGGTGACTATTGGTGACGGTAGCGGCACATATAATATTATAGTAATAAAGACTGGTGTGCTTGTCAATAAGTTGGTGGCACAAGTCGAGAATGTCAACAATTATACATTTGAAAACCTTGAGGCCAATACATATACCGTTGGTTATTATTTGGGTGAATTCAATGATGAGACACTGTTGACTAGTAGCACGCAAGCTATTGTTGAAGCACCTGAAGATTATGTAGGTTCAATCGAGGTGACCAAGGATGCAGATTGCTACGGTGGCCCAATCAAGGAGTTGTCGGCAATAGTTACTGGTGGTACTTCCGATTACTCTTATGAATGGAAGAAGACAGGTACGAGCGGCACATATTCTACTGACCCTTATGTTACCGACATTGTAAGTGGCAGTCGTTTGGCAGTTTCCATTAAAGATGCTGCTGGTTGTCGTTATGAAGGTGAAAATGGTTCGTTTGGTTTCAACTATGTGGTAGGTTCTTCCAGAAACTCTTATACAACAGGCCCAACGCAAGTGACCGCAACTGTTTCTTCTGATCCATCTTGTGAAGGTGAAGAGACAGGTAGGATTACCATAAACGCACAAGGTGGCACTGGTGTTTTCCAATTGTATACTGCCACCGCCTCTTCTGGCACTCCTGTTTATTCGTCAACAACTACCAATGTACTTAACAATGTTAAGTCTGGTGCATATAATATAGTTGTTACTGATACAAAGGGTTGTGTAAGCGAAGAAATACCAGTTCAGGTTGCTGAAATTCCTGCTCCTACTGCTGATGCAGGTGGTGATGCTTCGTCTTGCAAGGAATCTTCATTCAAGTTGTCAGGTAAGGCAACAAACTATTCGTCAATTGAATGGTCAACAAGTGGTTCTGGTTCTTTTGACGACAACACAAGTGCTACGCCGACCTATACTCCGTCTTCTGCTGACGAATCTGCAGGTTCAGTTGTTTTGACTATGACAGTTTATGGCAATGGAACTTGCTCTCCTGTTTATGATGCAATGACATTGACATTCATCAACAAGCCTATGCCTTCAATAGTAACTACAGAACATGATGTTTGCGGTCTTTCGGAAACATTGGAGGCAACAGCAAGCATGAGTGGCTCGCTTATATGGGAAAAAGCAAGTGGCGCAGGAAATGCAACTTTCGATGATTCAAATGTAAGTGTTGACAAGGCTGGTGTCTATACATTCAAAGTAAAGGAAATTGAGCCATCTGATGCAAAATGCGAAGGCTACAGCGCTGGTACTGTTTCCTTGACATTCTATGAAGCCCCTACCGTCAACATTACTACTGCTGATGGTTCTGTTTGTGGCGTTGAATCAATGACGGTTGAAGCAACAGTCGCCAATCAGACTTCTATGTTGTGGACAAGCGACGGGGCTGGAACTTTCAGTAGCACAGATGCCGCAACTACTACTTATACTCCTGCAGCATCTGACGCAGGAAAGAATATTACATTGACACTTACGGTAAGCAATGGTGTTTGCCCTGACGCTACTGACACTTATGTCTTGACAGTTAACAAAGTGCCTGCGCCAATCAACACAACAGTAGGTGGCGATATTTGCGGATTCTCAACCAATGCTACTGCTACAGCAAGTTTGCCAGGAAGCACTCTTGCGTGGATGTGTAATGAAAGTGGCTTGACATTTGATAGTCCAAGTGCCGTCAGCACCAATGTCACAGCTGCCAATGAAGGTACATATAACATTTATGTTGTTGAATCTTTGAACGGGTGCGATGCACAAAGTGCTTCGGTTGCGGTTTCTTTCTATAAACCTTCAACTATCGCAATCACTTCTGGCTCGACTGCCACAATTTGCGCTGATGGCGAATATGATTTGACTTCTGAAGCAGATAATTGCACAGGTTATACTTGGTCAGTAACTGGCGGTACTGGTTCATTCACTCCATCTAATACAGCGCAGAACCCAACATTTACCCCTGATGCTCCAGGTGTATATACTATAAAGGTGGTTGGTACTGCAAACGCTTTGGGCATTTGCGATAATCCTGAAGCAACAATGACTTTGACTGTCAATGCATTGCCAACACCAAGCATTGTCACTTTGCCAACTGAAGTTTGTGGAACAACTACAAGTGCAGTGGCACAAAAGAGCGATGCTTCAAATACTTTGACTTGGAAGTGCGATGACGCAAGAGTGTCATTTAGCAATTCAACTTCTGAATCAACTGAAATCACAGCGACAGCATCTTCTGAAGGCATTACATATAATATATATGTAGTGGAAACTACCGCTGGCGGTTGTGTTGGTGAAACAACCCCTGTTGCTGTTACGTTCTATTCTGAACCTGATATTAAGATTAATGAAGAAGATGCTACAATATGTGATGATGGTGTAAGCACATTTACTTACTCAGCAGCAATTGAGAATTGTACAACTGTTGTTTGGTCGGTGACTGGCGGAACAGGTACATTCACTCCTGCAACAGGCACAAGCACTGTATTTAAGCCTACTTCTGGTTCTGGCTCATATACAATTGTTGCAACAGGAACACCAAATGCCGCAGTTTGTGCAGCTCCATTTGACAGCAAGACATTAAATGTAAGTTCTTTGCCTAACCCAACCATCACTTCAATTGATGGAAATTCAATTTGCGGTACAGGAACAACACTTACAGGTACAGCAAGCCAGGGTGGCACTCTTGCTTGGTCTGTTGAAAGCACTCCTGCTGGTGGCACTGCATCAGTTTCATCAACTGGTGTTGTAAGTGGTGTCACAGTTCAGGGTACATATACATTCAAGTTGGTTGAGACAAATCAATATGGATGCGAAGGTTTTGCAACCATTGACATTGATTTCACTTTCGACCCAACTATAACAATGGCAACAACTGCCGATGCAATCTGCGCAAGCGAGACATCTTATCAGATTGATGGTGTTTCCGCTGAAAACTATGCATCGCTTCAGTGGACATCAAGCACTGGCGGTACATTCTCTGATGCATCTGCATTGAATCCTGTTTACAACATTAGTGCTGCCGATGTTGCTGCTGGTTCTGTTGAGTTGACTCTCAAGGCTATGCCAGTGTCACCTTGTGCAGACCCAGTCACTTCTACAATAACATTGACAATCAATCCTCTTCCAGTTCCAACCATTGATGGTGATGCCGTTATATGTATGAACGGAAATGCTACATACACCACGGAATCTGGAATGAGCGATTATGTTTGGACAATAGTAGGTGGTACAGGAACCTCTACAACCAACAGCATCGAAGTCACTTGGACAACTGCTGGTGTTGGTTCTGTTTCTGTTACATATACTAATGGCAATGGATGTACTGCTGCTGTTCCAACAGAATATGCAGTTACAGTTAACGAGTTGCCAACCATAGGGTTGCCTTCAACATTGACATCTTGCACCAATTCGTCTATAACGGTTAATGCAAATGTCTCTGGTGGTTTGAATCCTTATGTACATAGTTGGACTGGCGACGATGTTGCTTATCTTGACGCAGTTGACGTTGAGAACCCAACATTTGCCTGCACTATTGCTGGTACGTACAACCTTAATTATATGGTTGTCGACAATAACGGTTGCCAGAATACAGCATCTGTTGAAATTACAAACCTACAAGGTCCATCGGTTAACGCTGGCGAGGACGCCACACTTTGCTATGGCACTGATTACGTCAATGTGGATGCTACATATAGCGATGCTTATGGTGTTTCTTGGAGCACTGATGGTGATGGTTATTTTGACAACGAAAATGATTTGAACGCAACTTACACTCCTGGAGCCAATGATTGGGCCAATGGTACGGTAACTCTTACATTGACAGCCTATAGTTTAAGTTGTGGCAGCGTATCAGACGAAGTGGTTCTGACATTGTTGCCAGAAATGGTGGTGGCTATTGGTAGTGAAAATCCATTCGATATTGCTGCATCAACAAAGATCGAGGTTGAAATACAAGGCGAACATGAAGCCGGTTACGATTTGGCATTCTACCTTGTGGCTCCTGATGGAACAGAGGTTAAACTTTACAACCATGAAGAGGACATTAGTGCTGATGGTAAGTTTGCAGCTGATGGTGGTGATATTGCCAGCCTGAAATTTGCGACTTATGCTACAGATATGTTGGATTTCAGTAAGATGAACGCCCCAATATCTGGTGCTTATAAAATAACTGATCCAAATGGTTGGACTAACTTATATGGCAAGAATCCTGCCGAAGGCGGATGGTCGGTTAAGGTTGTTGATGCTTGGCCAGCGTATGAAGGCAGGTTGACACGTGCATCTATTTCATTCACTGACATTAACCGTCAAGGTTTGATGCAGACTATACTTTTCGATTCGAAAACTATGGATGAACCAATCAAGGATAATGCATCAACATCATTCTATGTACCAATGGGCTTGCGTACAAGTTGCTACGGTGTATGTGATGCTCGTGCAATTGTAAATGTGATTGGCGGTTCTGGTGAATATAACTCTTTTGTATGGAGCGATCCTTCAATAGTTGGCACTGACACAGTTGATCTTTGCGCTGGCGATTTCACAGTAACTGTAACCGATGTTAATGGTTGTGTTGCAACTGGTGGAATTACAGTCTTGTCGCCAGACCCTATCTTGCTTAACACAACTGGTTCTGACGTGAAGTGCTTCGGCGGAAACGATGGCTCAGCATCAGTTGTTGCAACTCAAGGTGTCGGCACATATTCTTATGAATGGAACGAAGACCCATCTTTGAACACTAGCGACATTGATGATTTGACTGCTGGCACTTATGTTGTTAAAGTTACCGACGAAAATCTCTGCTGGTCTATGGATACAGTTGAGATTTCTCAACCAACATCAGCTTTGAATATTGACAATATCGACATTACACCTTCAAGCTGCATTGAGGCAAATGGTTCAATCTCATTCTCGTTGAGTGGTGGCGTTGCACCATATTATGTAACTTGCCCAACAGCATCGTTTGTCGATGAAACTGCAACTGGCCTTGCCGCTGACGAATATGCAGTTCATATTGAAGATGCCAATGGTTGCTCAATTGACACAGTGGTTTCTACCAAACCTGCTGAAATAATTTTGACAATAGCAAAAGAGGATGTCCTTTGCAATGGTGGAAACAATGGTTCATTGTCAGTTGTCGCTGAAGGCGGTCAAGGTGATTACACATATTCTTGGTTGAGTGGCAGTGACGTGATTTCAACTGAAGTATCTGTTGAGAATCTGGTTGCAGGCACTTATACATTGCAGGTTGTTGATGCAGGTGGTTGCCAGGTCGATTCAACCTTGGTTATTGAGGAACCGTTAAAACTTGAGGTTACAGATAATGTCACAAAAGCATCTTGCGGTAGCGCCGACGGATCAATCGAATTGACAGTCAGTGGTGGCGTAGAGCCATATTCATACTTGTGGAGCAATGGCGAAACAACAGCCACTGTAAGCGGTTTGACAGAAGGTGTCTATACAGTGATTGTGACTGACGCCAACTTGTGCGAAGCATACGACACTGTCACTGTCAACAACGATTCTGAATTGGCAATCACCATCGATGGTGTAGCTGACGTTACCAATGGTTGTGAATTCGATGGTGCAATCAATATTACAGTTTCAGGTGCTCATGGAACACCATCTTTCTCTTGGACTAATGAAGCAGGCGAGGAGGTTTCAACTGCTGAAGATCCAACTCAATTGCCAAAGGGAACATATTTTGTCAAGGTTGTTGACGAGCACACTTGTGCAATCAACGAGTCAGCCATCGTTGGTGGTGTCGACAAGTTTGAAGTTACTAATATGATTGTTGAAGATGCCAAATGTAATGGTTCTGCCGATGGTACTTTGGAACCAGACGTTACTTCTTGTGGCGGTGTGGCACCATTTACTTATTTGTGGGCTCACGACGGAAGCACAGCCGCAAAGGCCACAGGTCTTGCTGCTGGAACATATTCAGTTACAGTTTATGATGCCAATGGTTGTGAATCCACTATTAGCGGAACAGTTGGCGAGCCAACACCTATCACTGCAGATTTCATTACGACACCTTCTGGATGTTCAGTCAACACAGGCGTGTTTGAGGCAGTCAACATCAAGGGTGGAAACGCACCATACGATGTTGTATGGCTTGAATCTGTAAGTTCAACATTGGTATTCTCTGGCAATCCATTCAACACAGCTGGAGTTGGAAACTACAAGGCTGTAATTGTTGACGTCAATGGTTGCTATAGCGATACAACAACAGTTACAATGGTTGACGAATCTAATTTGAGCGTCACTGGAACTGTCAATAACCTTGAATGCTACAACGACAATTCAGGTAGCATCGAGCTTACAGTTAGTGGCGGTTCTGGCAACTACGCATACGCGTGGTCAAATGGTGCAACTGAAAGCACTGCTACAAACTTGTCAGCTGGCGATTATTTCATTACCGTAACTGACTTGACATCAAATTGCCAGACTGCACAGACGTTTACAGTCGGCCAGCCTGAAGCAATCGTTCCAACTATTGTATTCACAAAGCCAGTTCAATGCGCTGGTGACACTGAGGCGTCATTCTATGCTAAAGCCGAAGGTGGTGCAGGCAACTACACATACAGTTGGGATAACAATGGCACAATCATCTCTAGCGACTCCTTGGTTTCTGGAGTTGGTGAAGGCATCTACAGCGTAGTGATTGCCGATGCAAATGGTTGCTCGGTATTTGATACAGTTACTATCGTTTATCCAGATACATTGAAGATAGTCGCTTCCGACATGGGTGAATCTGATTGCTCTGGTGCAACAGGTTGGGCTGAAGTTACAGTTGAGGGCGGTATTGCACCTTACACATACTTCTGGCACTCTGCTTTCAACAATGACACAGTAGGCACCAGTGCCCGTGCAGACAACTTGGGCGTTGACATCTACGTTGTTGAAGTTACTGATGCATTGGGTTGCAACATTGTTGATACTGTTGAGGTATTCGACAAGGGCACACTTGAGTTCCCAATCAACAACATCATAGGCGTTACTTGTGCAACCATTTGTGATGGTAGTGCAACAATCGGACTAGTATATGACGACAACGATGTTTACAACGATGATACTAAGTTGAAATTTATGTGGAACAACAATCCAAACGATACGTTACGTACTTCAAACAGCTTGTGTTTGGGTACCAACAGAGTCTTGGTTGTTAATCCTGACGGATGCCGCAAACTCAAGACATTCACCATCACTGATGAACTTGCATTGCGTGTGGTTAATGTTGCCAACTATCCTGACTTGAACGGTGATCCTAATTGCAACGGTTCGCTTACCGTAACAGTGGCAGGCGGCGTTGGTAATTATTCATACACTTGGACTGATGCCGACAACAACAAGCTTGATGCAGACAGTTCAACATACGAAACATCTGTTTACTCATTGTGCGAAGGTTTATACAATTTGCACATCGAGGATCAAAACTTGAATGGTTGCTCTGTTGACACAACAATTAAGATTGAACACCGTCCTCTAACATATGATGTTGTAAGGAACGAAGCCACTACTTGCTACGGTGGTGACAATGGTGTTCTTGAAGTTGTAGGTGTAGGTGGTTACTATGAAGGTTACAACTACGAATGGCGTAGCGCACAATGGCCAGCAGATTCTGTTGCAACAACCGCTCTAATCACAAACTTGAAGTCCGGTTGGTACAAATTTACAATATCTCAACGTCAAAAGATGGTTGCTATTACCGATTCAGTATTTGTAAATCAGCCAACTGACAGATTGAGTGCCCAATATGCCATAGATGGTTCTCACTGCTATGATGCAATAGGTGTTATTAGAATTCTGAAGACAGAAGGTGGCAATGCACCATTCACATACAGTTTCTCTAATGAATCTTGGGCAACCGACTCAGTAAAGGTTACTGACAACCGTACCGATGTCACTAAATTGGCTGTCGGCGATTACGGAATGCATATTGTCGACAACAAGGGTTGCCAGTTTGACACAATTGTCGAAGTTGAAGACTTGTCTAAATTTACAGTCAACCTGCAATACACAGAACCTCGTTGCTACGGTGAGGCTAGTGGTAGTGTGGTTGCTGTGGCATCAAGCTTGAATGGAAAGAACTTCAAGTATGAATGGACAGGCAAGCCAGAAGCAAAAGAATCTACGATTTACGAATTGACTGCTGGCACATATCAAGTCAAGGTTACTGACGATTCTGCTTGCGTCAAGTTTGCGGCTATGGAACTTTCGCAACCTGCAGTGGTTACATTAAGTGTATCGAACACCATTGCCAATAGTTGCTACAATTCAAACGACGGCGAGATTCAGTTGAGTGTAAAGGGTGGTGCTGGACATTTCAACCAGTATTCATTCATAGATGCTAATGATGCCAGCAAGTTCTATACCGACGATACCGAAACGGATTCCACTCTCACTTTGAAGGGAATTCTGCCTACAGGCGATTACAAGGCATTGGCTTATGATAAGAAGGGTTGCGCAAGCGATACCGTCAATTTGAGAATGTTCTCTCGTACACCTGTCATTGTGATGAATGGCATCAAGGATCTTGAGTTGCCAGATTGTAAGGAACTGAAGGCTGATGGAACATTTGCAATGAATGGTCGAATAAGCGTAAATGCATCACCGATGACAACAAGCCAGGTTTCTTCAACAATTACAGGCCTAGGTCAGGTTTCATCAACAACTGTTGATTTGGCAACATTGTTCTTCAAGCTTGATGATGGAAAGACTCAGGAAGACAGGATATTTGAAAACTTGTCAGCTCGCACATACACCATTACCGTTGGCTTTGGCGAAGAGTTGGCTTGCCCTGAGACAACTACTCACGAACTTGGCAGCAAGAACGATTTTGCAATCACAAGTTCTTACTTCTACATTAACGATGAAACCGTTAAGAAGTCAGTTTACACTTGCCCTGACAATGAGTTGACGGCTTATGTTACAGCAAGTGCACCATTCGACTATAAGTTCTATGCAAACTATGTTGAAGAGGAAGATTTGATAGATCCTGAGGAAAGGACAAAGGCGGATACAACCAGAACAGATTCTGCAGTTGCTTACGTCACTAGATTCAGGAATGTAAGATACTTTGCTGATTCGTTGCCAGTTGATTCTACAATTATAGACACTGTTCCTGTAGTTGTTCCAGTCGAGGTTCCTCGATACAAGTTGGATACTGTAGGCAATGTGGTTTATGCAGTATTTGCTGAAGGATCTGGTGCTAAGGGCGAAAAGGCTTGGGTTGACGACATCCTGCCTTATGGAGTTGAGACTTACTACTATTTCAAGGCAACAGATGGAATGTGTATGGATCTCGATTCAATTAAGGCCACTTCAATGAAACCGACTTACAAGTTGCGTGCAAAGGCTTATATGGATGATGCAACATCTGATGATTTGCTTGTAAACGGAGTTTATGAAGTTGCAGAAGGTGCAAGAATCGTACTTGACGCCAATGATTTGAAGTTCGACTTTACTGAAAACATATACAGTGAGCAAAACTGGTTGTGGACAAGTGCTCCTACCGATGGCAATATCGGTTCAGGCATTAAGCCGGAAACAACCTTGGAGGACAATCCTATCGCAGTACAGTCTTATGGCAATACAATGATCAAGGTTCGTGATAGCGTTAACTTTGAGATTTATAAAACCAACGAGTCACTGACTTGCTACTATTCTGACAGTATTAAAGTCAATTCAATTTCAGGCATCAAGCCTCCGCAGGTGTTCACACCTAATGGCGATGGTGCTCACGATACTTGGCATATTGAAGGTTTGTCATCTTATGATAAAGTCACAATCTACGTATTCAACCGTTGGGGTGGCCGTGTATGGCAGTACTCTGGTGGCGGTAGAGAATATACGGCTAACGAATGGAACGGAACTAATGAGAAGAACAAACCAGTTCCTTCAGGTACTTACTATTATGTTATTCAATGTAGCGATGACGTACTTGGTGGAAAGAAGATTACAGGACCTGTTACAATTATAAGGTAATACAGCTATGAAGAGGATTATTTTAACCTTGTTTGCGGGAGCTTTACTTGTAGCTCCCAGTGCCAAAGCACAACTGCTGCCTCAGTTCTCGCAGTACATGTTCAACGAGTATGCTTTGAACCCTGCAATTGGCGGTACAAGCGACTATTGGCAGATTAAGACAAACTATCGTTATCAGTTCGCCGGCGTCAAGGATGCACCGCAGACATATATGTTGGGTGGATATGGTCCACACAAGGTGATGCCTATGGGTTATGGCGGTTACATATTCAACGATGTTACTGGTCCTATCGGCAATATGGGCGCTTACGGCTCTTATAGTTATAACTTGCGTATCACTGGCGATATCCGTATTTCTGCCGGTTTGTTCCTTGGCGTTGTTCAACAGAAGGTTGACTTGACCGACATCAACGTTGAACTGAACGAAGGCGAGAACGGATTTCAGAACACAGTTTACAAGAAGGTTTATCCTGACGGGTCATTGGGTGTTTACCTCTACACATCGCAGTATTATGCAGGTATTTCCTTTAATCACTTGTTCTTCAATAATATGTCGTTGCTCGACAAGTACGATGACAACTACATTGTGAAGGACGGTCGTGTTAAGCCTCACTTCTACATTCAAGGTGGCTACAAGTATAACATCGACCGCAACTTCGACCTCGAGCCTTCAATCTTGATCAAGACAGTTCCTCATTACGATTTTATGACCGATGTCAACTGCCGTGTCATCTATCAGAAAATGGTTTGGGGTGGTCTTGGCTTCCGTTACAACTTCAAGAATCCTGAGGCAATCATAGCATTTGTAGGTTACAACTACAACGACATGATTAACATAGGTTACTCTTATGATGTGACTATCTCTAAGTTGAGCACTGCCAGCAATGGTTCTCACGAAATTATGCTTGGTGTCAAGTTCGAGGATATTCGCAAGTCAAAGTCGAAGCGTAAGATTAGATAATATCCGGCGGTTGCCGTTTTTTACACGGCAACCGCTTTTTTTATGATGAAATGAGATTTGGTGGTGGTGAAAATTCCAACAAAACGTCAATTAATTCGTATCACTTCAAGTGAAAAACTTTTAACAAAAGTGTAGAATGAAACGCATTGTCTTGATATTATTGGTCGCTTTTTTGTTCCAGTCTTGTTCTGAGAATGATGGAAAACGTCCTGAGATTAAGAAGGACCAGTTGGTTGATGTGTTGTTCGACATTCATCTTACTGATGCCTATCTTAATTATTCCGGCTATCGGATTGACCGTAACCGTGACAAGATTGAGAGTGCCTATGGCTACGTTCTTGATAAGCACAATATCACCCCAAAGCAGTTTCACAATACAATGAAGTATTACAGCAAACATATTTCTGAATACGAGAAACTTTACAACAAGGTGATTGAGAAACTCACCAAATATGAAACTGAAATGATGAAGGCTTCTGAAAGTGATAATTCCACCGACAAAATACAAAGGCCTTCTAAAATAGGATAGGCACTGCAGACTGTCCCTATATGGCGTTTTACCGTCAAAATTTGCTTTCCTAAAAAAACATTGGTCGTTAGCGGTTCTCATTTGTCAATTTTCCACTATCTTGCCCGCCTATGGACGAAAGTTTTGACATACGCGAAAACGCCAACATTATTTCTGACAAAGAGTACGAGAACAAGTTGCGTCCGTTATCGTTCGACGATTTCAACGGGCAGTTCCGCATACTCGAAAATCTGAAGATTTTTGTTGTCGCGGCAAAGATGCGTGGCGAGCCACTCGACCACTTGTTGCTCAATGGCCCTCCTGGATTGGGCAAGACAACCCTGGCCAACATTGTGGCAAATGAGTTGGGGGTGGGATTCAAAGTCACTTCAGGACCAGTGCTCGACAAGCCAGGCGATTTGGCTGGCATATTGACTGGCCTTGAGACAAACGATGTCCTTTTCATAGACGAGATACACCGTCTTAATCCCGTTGTGGAGGAATATCTTTATTCGGCTATGGAGGATTTCCGCATCGACATTATGCTTGACAAAGGACCTTCGGCACGCTCGGTGCAGTTGTCATTGAGCCCGTTCACACTTGTAGGCGCAACAACTCGTGCGGGTCTGCTCACAAGCCCGTTGCGCGCCCGTTTTGGCATCAATCTTCATTTTGAATATTACGATGCAGAAACGCTTAAAAAGATTGTGAAACGTTCGGCCTCAATACTTCAAGTGCCAATCGACGATGACGCCGCATTTGAGATTTCATCGCGTAGTCGCGGGACGCCACGTATTGCAAACGCTTTGTTGCGTCGTGTCCGCGATTTTGCACAGGTGAAGGGTTCGGGTCATATCGATTTAGACATTGCCCGGTTCTCGCTTCAGGCGCTGAATATTGACCAATACGGCCTCGACGAGATGGACAACCGTATATTGACAACTATCATAGACAAGTTCAAGGGAGGTCCTGTCGGGATAACCACCATTGCTACGGCTGTAGGTGAGGATGCTGGCACTGTCGAGGAGGTTTATGAGCCATTCCTGATTCAGGAAGGATTCATCAAGCGTACGCCACGTGGCAGGGAGGCCACAGAGAAGGCTTATCGCCATTTGGGACGTTTCAAGCAAACTGACGCTCAACAGGGTACCTTGTTTTAGTAAAGTTGGGTTCTATGAATTGATTTCGAGAGATTTTTGAATTTTTATCGTGAAACGCAACAGAACATTTTTTAGGATAACACTGATTGCATTGGCTATGTCAATGAATGCCAGCGCGCAATACTATTCGGCAAAGGAAGATGTCGATAGGTTGATGTCATCAGACTCGTCGGCTTTGCATCTGACCATTGACAATTATAATTTTCTGTGGAACAACGAGTTCTTTGGTCCGGTGGTGAAAGGATACACGCTCATTGGCTACAATTTCCAGCCTGCGCTTGAATATCATTTCACGCCGTCGATTAAGGCTAATGCGGGCATTCGTCTGACAAAATACTCGGGTCTTGAAAAATTCACCGATTATGTGCCTGTCTATTCAGTTACTTGGCATACTGAAAACCTGGCTGTTACAATGGGTACAATCAATGGCGCATCGTTTCACAGAATGCCCGACCCGATAATGGACCGTGAGCGTCAACTCGTAAACAATTACGAAAATGGTATGCAGATTGTCTACAACACCGACCGTCTGTTTGCCGATGTATGGGTTGATTGGCAGGATTTCATCTTTTTTGGCGATAATAAG
>CALABN010000372.1 GCA_937885735.1 uncultured Bacteroidota bacterium
CCGAACATTTTTGCCGATGCGAATCGGCACCCGAATTCTATTGCCTTTACGCCAGGAATGGCAAAAACTGCGTGACTCACCACCGACTCCACCGAGTTCCAGAACGGCTCTCCCAACCCTACAGGCAAGCCTTTTACACGACAATCGACAATTCCTCCCACGGAATCGTTGCGACTCATTGCGTTGGCAACTGCCGCATCAATATCGGTCAGTCCGCCCACTTCAATTATGGAAGATTTGATGTCAACATTCTTCAGAATCTTTTTGGCAATGACTCCTGCCGCAACAATCCCGACGGTTATGCGAGCCGAAAAGTGTCCGCCACCGCGATAGTCGTTGAAACCGTCGTACTTGACACGTCCTGTAAAGTCGGCGTGGCCAGGGCGTGGCTGTGCCACAAGGTTGCTATAGTCTGACGAATGTGTATTCGCATTTTCAAACAGGATAGTGATAGGCGTGCCAGTTGTATAGCCGTTGAACACACCCGAGACAATTTCAGGTTCGTCGGCTTCAATGCGTGGCGTTGTGCCTTTGGCCCCGCTCTTGCGGCGTTTCAGGTCTGCTTCAAAATCTTCTTTGCATATTTCAATTCCAGCAGGACAGCCGTCAATTACGACGCCTACTTCAGCACCGTGCGACTCGCCAAATATGCTTATTCTGAATATTGTTCCGAATGTGTTCATTTCCGAATATGTTTTTGTTTTACAAATTTATAAAACGCACGTTATTTTAAGATTCAGCACATTGTTTTAAATCAACAAAGAAGTTTGGGTACGATTTTCTGACGCATTCAGGGCCTTCTATCTCGACTTGGCCGTCTGCCGTCAACGCGCATAATGCCAATGCCATCGCCATTCGATGGTCGTTTTGTGCCGATGCCTTGCCACCATTGATTTTGCCACCACTGATATACATTTCATCGCCTTTTATTTCTATGTCCACCCCCAGTTTTCCAAGTTCCGTCTTTATTGCCGCAGCCCTGTCGCTTTCTTTATGTGTAAGGCGGTTTACACCTTTTATAGCAGAAACTCCCTTGCAGTTGGCTGCCAATGATGCTAATACAGGAAACAGGTCGGGACAGTCTGTTGCATCGAATGTAAATGGCTTCAGGTTGCTGTTCTGTTCAACCGTAAGGCTGTCGCCATCAAACCAGTAACGAGTGCCAGTCAGTTTCAGGACATCAAGAATGGCACGGTCGGCTTGTGCCGAATGCGGATTCAGGCCTTGTATTGTGAGCGTGCCTGCCACAGCCGCCGCCACGACAAACGATGCGGCGCCGCTCCAATCGCCTTCAACCCTATATTCGGGGCAGCAGTATTCCTGATTTCCGACTATGCTGAATTGCTCATAATTGCAATGGCTTATCTTAACGCCGAAATCGCCAATAATCTGTATTGTCATATCGATGTATGGCTTGCTTGTCAAATTATCGACTTTCAGCGACGTGTCGGTTTTCAGCGTTGGCAATGCCACAAGCAGGCCTGTCAGGAACTGCGAGCTGACAGAACCGTCAACTGTCGCCAATCCTCCACGCATTGGACCTTTCACGCGCATTGGCAACAAGCCGTCAGTTGTTCGGACATTTACGCCAAGTTGTTGCAATGTGCTCTCCATAAAGCCCACGGGGCGCTGTGTGAGCGAGCCCTCACCCGTCATCTCCACTTCAGTGTCGAGCAACGATGCTATTGGCGTGAACATTCGCAACGCCAATCCCGACTCACCGCAATGAAGGTGACTGCCTGACAATCCGTTCGATGGCGGACAAATGCAAATACTGTCATTGCCGAATTCAACTGTGCAGCCCAGATTCCGCGCCACGTCAATTGCCGCACGGCAATCGTTGCAGTCTGACAAGTTAGTTATTGTTGTAGGCTGATGCGACAGTACGGCAAGCGCAATGGCCCGCTGCATATAACTTTTCGACGGCGGTGCTGTTATTGTTCCAGATATTTTTGAAGGATTTACAATCATTGCTGTGCTGTTATTTTGAAAAATCATTCTGTTCGGGCCAATTCTTTCATAATATCCTCGTCAATCTGCCCAGGTGCTGTCTTTTCCAATCCTTTTACTGAAACAAATGTGAACGGTGCGCCGAATGTGACAGCCGCAATGCGTGTCACCTTCCCTAGCTCGCCCATTCCTATTGCCAGTACAGGATATTTCATTTTATACAAGTTCAACAGATTAAGAACATCGCTCTGATTGATGCACAAGCAAGCCAGCTTGACCAAATCTGCTCCCATTGAATGCGCCAAATCGGCTATCTGCATCAATTCGGAATAGGTTGGCGTCTCGGTGTAGTTGTGGTACGAGACAATCACCTTGCATCCGTATTTGCGTGCATATCTGACAATGTTTTGCCTGTAATCTTCATCGGCCTCAATCTCCACATCCACCCACTCTGCACCGTTTTCAATCGCCACTTGCAGATTCAGTGTCTGTTGCTTCGGTGTCAGCCCGTCGGGACGGCAAGTCGCCAACAGGTTGGAGTGGTTTTTAAACAGATGCTTTATCTCGTCAAGGTTCAAACCCGACTTTTCGAGCCTTATTTCAGCCATTTCGGCACCGTCAATCAACCTCTCTATGTCGTTTAGGCCCTGAACGGCTATCGACCTGCAAAGTTTTGTCATAGTTCAATCTGTTTCAGTTCGTCAATGTCGATTTTCTCAACAACGGCGTTTCCTATTCCGTTTATCAGCACAAAATTGATTTGCGAGCCTTCGCGTTTCTTGTCCATTTCAAGAGCGCTGTAGATAGCCTGCTTGTCGCCGTTGATTACAGTAGGCAAGTTAAGGCTTTTCAGCAGTCGGACAATGCGGTCGGCATCATTTTGCGCCAGCAGGCCACGCTTGACCGACAGGCGTGCCGACACGACGAGTCCCAGGCTGACGGCATTTCCGTGGCTCACGCCGAGCACCTTCTCGACGGCGTGCCCGTAGGTGTGGCCAAGATTGAGTTTACGGCGCTCTCCGTGTTCTTTTTCATCGCGGTTGACAATGCCTGCCTTTATGTTTATCGAATTATCGACAAGAGTCTCAATAACATCGAAGTCGAGTGCCAGAGCCTTCTCTGCGTTCTTTTCAAGATACTCGAACATTGGCTTGTCGGCAATGATAGTGTGCTTGACAATCTCCGCAAAACCGCAATCCAGTTGTTCGGGCCTGAGTGTGGCCAGCATTTGCGGGTCGCAGATTACGAATTCAGGCTGATTGAACGTGCCTACCATATTCTTGAAACCCTCGTAGTTGACGCCGTTCTTGCCTCCTACGCTTGCATCTACCTGCGACAGCAATGTTCCCGACACGAAGCCGAAGCCGATGCCACGTTGGTATATCGATGCCACAAAGCCCGCCACATCGGTGACTATGCCACCGCCAACCGCCAGGACAAATCCCTTGCGGTCTATCTTGAGTTCGAGCATCTTGGCAATCACAGCCGACACCGTTTCAAGGTTTTTCGACTTTTCGCCTTGGCCAATCTCAATTATCGGATAATCAGCAAAATGACTACCGTACAACTTGTTCACCGTTGAATCGGTGATTACCACCACCTGATTGGTCGGGAGATATTTTCGGTAGTTCCTGAAACTCTCGCCTACAAGTATTTGCGATGTCCCCTGCTGACCAGTTATTGTCACCGTTTTCATTTCTGCTCTTCGTCATTCATCACCTGAATCTGCTTGTTGATAGACTCTTGGTGAATTGCCTTGAAAATGGTCGAGATGAATTCCTCGCTCAAGCCGAATGTCGCACCCTTGTCGACGGTCTTCTTTATGATTTCGTCCCAACGACTAGGCTGTAGAATGGTCATATTGTGCTCTTTCTTGTATTTGCCAATCAGTTTTGCGACCTTCATTCGTTCTTCGAGAATGGCCAGAAGGTCATCGTCGTACTTGTCGATTTGCTGACGGTACTCGTCCAAATCGGTCTTGAGCGACGGATTTACGTTGATGATGCGCAAAACAAGCGACGACAGCATATCGCGCAACTCGTTGGGCGTAAGTTGCTGTTTGGCGTCGCTCCACGCTTTCGGCGGATTGCAGTGGCTTTCGATAATCAGGCCGTCGTAGTTAAGGTCGAGCGCCTTCTGCGACACTTCCTGAATAAGTTCGGTGCATCCCGATATGTGCGAAGGGTCGCAAATCATCGGTATTTCAGGCATCTTGCGACGAAAGTCGATGGCCAGTTGCCATTGTGGCACATTTCTGAACCGTGTCTTTTCAAACGACGAGAATCCTCTGTGAATGGCGCCCAGGCGGGTGATTCCCGCTCCCATTATGCGTTCTATGGCGCCCACCCACAATTCAACGTCAGGGTTGACAGGGTTCTTCACCAGGATTGGAATGTCGACGCCTTTCAGTGCATCGGCAATTTCCTGCATAGCGAATGGA
>CALABN010000373.1 GCA_937885735.1 uncultured Bacteroidota bacterium
TACATATTGTATGTACAAGCGACAGGGCACTCGTGACAATTTGCTTGTCCTTGACCAGTCATTGCGTTTCGGACTCAATATCACATATGTCGACTATTGGTTCCAAAAACGTCGATTCTACTAATGCTTGAACTGAATTTCAGCGGTTGCGTGTTGGAGGCTGGCTGCGACGAAGCCGGCCGTGGTTGTTTGGCTGGTCCTGTTTTTGCTGCCGCTGTAATTTTACCTGAAGGCTTTTCCAATGGAATATTGAACGACTCGAAGCAGATGACCGAAAAGAACCGATATCTGCTCCGTGACGTGATTTACAAGGAGGCATTGGCGTATGCCGTGGCAAAACTGGATGCCCAGACAATTGATGAGATAAATATTCTCAACGCTTCAATAAAATCGATGCATTTGGCACTTGACCAATTAAGCGTTCGACCAGAGTTTATAATTGTTGACGGCAATAGGTTCAAGCCTTATAATGGTGTCAAATACCAGACCATTGTTAAGGGTGACGGAAAGTTTATGTCCATTGCGGCTGCATCGGTGCTTGCCAAGACTTGCCGTGACGATTTCATGAAGCAGATTGCAACTGAATTTCCGGAGTATAATTGGGCAAAAAACAAGGGCTATCCTACTGCCGACCACCGAGCCGCAATTGCAAAGTATGGCGTGACGCCTTATCACCGCAGGAGTTTCCGTCTGCTTGACCAGCAACTAGAACTGCAGTTTTAGTTCATCTCTTCTTATTTGAAAATCAGAGTAGAAAACATTCGCTCGTCAAGCATTTCATTAGCTACGTTGAGGATGTCGCCGCTATTAAGCTTGTTGATTTTGTCGCACACCTCGCTGAGTGGGTCAATGGTGTCGAAAAGCAGACAACTGCGGCCAAGGTTGAGCATCAATCCAGAGTAGTTCTCTGTACTGATGGCAAGTTGCCCTATCATTTGCTTTTTTGCCCTGTCGAGTTGAAGTACTCCCATGCGTTCCTCACGCATTTTGCGCAGCTCGTTGCGGATTATAGACAGACACTTGTCAATCTTCTCGTAATCAGTGCCGAAATAGATGCCAAAAGCGCCAGTGTCGGTGTATGGAGTGTAGAATGATTCGATGTTGTATGTGTATCCGTGCTTTTCACGCAAGGCCAGATTGAGACGACAATTCATACCTGGACCACCCAAGGTGTTGTTGATGAGTTCGAATGCCAATCGGTTTTGGTGATTGACGGAATATGCCCTGTTGCCAAAGATGCAGTGCGACTGGTGAGTCTTTAACTTTACTTCCAAGTTGCGAGGCACATACGGAGTGACAGGAGTGCGTGTGAAGTCGCGAGGCTTGGCCGGAATGGAGCCAAAGTATCGCTCTGCGTGCCTGACAATGGTCTTGAAGTCGACAGGACCGACGGAACAAATGGCAATTTGGTCGGTGTTGTAAGTCCGGCTGGTAAAGCGTAAAATGTCGGTGTGATTGAATTTGGCTATCGATTTAGGAGTTCCAAGAATGTTACGGCCAATAGGGTGTCCGGAGAAAATCAGGTCTTCGAAATCGTCAAAAATGAGGTCGCCTGGCGTGTCCTTGTAAGAGTTTATCTCGTCAACAATCACTTCCTTTTCCTTTTCGCATTCGTGGTCGGGGAAGGTGGAGTTGAAGATGATGTCGGCAAACAGTTCCATTGCACGGCCGTAGTATTCCTTCAGGAATGTGCCATAGACGCAAGTCTCTTCCTTTGTTGTGTATGCGTCAATCTCGCCACCTACATTTTCAAGCCGGCTTATGACGTTGTATGCCTTGCGTTTTCGGGTTCCTTTGAAAATGACGTGTTCAATCATATGGGCTATGCCGTGCTCTGATTTCAGTTCATCGCGCGAGCCGGTGTTTATGACTACGCCCATATGGGCCACCGGAGTAGCAGACTCGCTGTGGATAACGCGTATGCCGTTGCTTAACCTATGGTATTCGTATTCTGCCAATTTCTTGATTTTTATGGCGACAAAAGTACGCAAAAAACAATGCGTGGCGCTATTAAGTCTATCTTTTGGAAGGAAGATGACTGATTAAGTTGTGAAAATGGTTGATGTAGTGGCAAACCTGACTACTGCATATTGTCAGGCTTTAACATATTTCCTACGTTTCGTCCTATCAAGTTGTTGTAGAATAATATGTTGAGTGATGGATTCTCGTCCTTGTCCTTCTCAATGCTTATGAAACTTTCGCCTTCGCCAATGGTCCAGAACAAGTCGAACTCGTCTTTGTTGAAAAAGTCAAGACCAATTTTTGGGAAATAACCTGCGTCGTCAAGACCGAAAATGTCGCATATTGTTTTTGCCAAATCCATAATGGATTGTGAAGTAAAACCGTCGCACAGCAGTTTGACATTGATTGGATTGTCGCCAGTTATTACTTCCTTGTCGTAGAAAATGCGGAATTGCAGGCGGTTGAAGATGTCAAATTCTTTCTTGTCCAATTTCTTTTCATAAACAATCATGAAAGTGGCAGGCGTTTCAACGCTGTCAACCTCTGTGTACTCATCGTGGAAGAACGATGAGAGGTCGTAGTTGAACTTGCTGAAGAATAGTTCTTCTGTATTTATGACGCCTGTTTGATTCATGTGCGATTGTTTATGACAACGAGGTTAAAGGTAGAAAAATAATTACATATATATGCGTGCTTGCGAATAAAAATGACAATTATTTTTTGTTAATAGACGAATGTGTTGTCAGTGTATTGGAAAGATGAGTTTTCGAAAAATGAAAAAGCCACCTTTTTCGGGTGGCCTTTTCGGTATCCATTGTGTTGATTGCGTTATGCGATGTTTGTGTAAACAGCCTGAACGTCGTCGTCGTCCTCAAGTTTCTCAACCAATTTGTCGATGTCTGCCATTTGTTCTTCGGTGAACTCAACAGGGTTTTGAGGGAAACGTTGCAGTGTTGCTTTAGACACTTCGATGCCCAATTTCTCGAATGCTTGGGTGAGTGAACCGAATTCAGTATAGTCGGCGTATGCGTAAACTGTGTTCTCATCAACGTCGAAGCTTTCAAGACCTGCATCGATGAGTTCAAGCTCAAGTTCTTCAAGGTCGAGGTCTGGCTT
>CALABN010000374.1 GCA_937885735.1 uncultured Bacteroidota bacterium
GGCCGTGCGGACGTCGTCCGCCTGCTCCCAGAGAACCGATTCGTCGGCGCCGAGCGCGGTCTTTTTCACTTGGGCGTTCTCGGGCGTTGGAGTAAACCCGCAAAGAACGAGCTTCTCCATGCCGAAAAAGTCGGCAGTGCGGAAGATGCCGCCCGCATTGAAGGCTGCACTCTTGAATTCACTGTCAAGGATGTGGTAGATGTTAACGGAAACAAGTGCGAACCAATTCATTGGACAGCATTCGTAAACCGCAACCAACTCAAGTGGGCCGACAATTCAAAGTCGATAAAGAAGGAACTTTACGACGAATATGAGTTCAGCGTGAACATTGTCAACCAGAGCGGAAGCACTGAGAACTGGACAATGACTAATCTGCCTACATGGCTTCATGCTAGCAAGACAAGCGGCACTTTGGCTGCTTTGTCGAACGAGACTGTCAAATTCTCAATTGAAGAATCAACTCCAATAGGCAGATACGAGGAAACTGTCTATCTGACAGGCAACAACAACATCGACGAGCCGTTTGTGGTCAGCCTTCATGTAACCGGCCAAAAGCCTGAATGGAATGTCAACGCATCCGACTTTGAATATGCAATGAGCATTGTAGGCACAATGTCAGTCAATGGCAAGCTCAGCGAGGATGCCGAAGACATCCTGGCAGCCTATGCAAATGGCAAACTGGTAGGCGTATGCTCGCCAAAATACTACGAGCGCTACGATGCCTACTATCTGATGATGACAGTCTATGGCGACAGCGTTGTAGGCGACAAGCTCACGTTCAAGATTTTCGACGCCAGCACAGGCATCAGCTATCCTGTGGTGACAAGTTCAAAGGACATTATTTTCAGGCAAGGTGCACTTGAAGGCAGCATGACAGCTCCGGTATCGTTCAACGCAGCCGACATGCGCGAACAGCAGATCGCACTCAAGGCTGGCTGGAACTGGATGTCAATGAATGTAGTGCCTGACGAACTTTCTGCAAGGACAGTCTTTGCCGATTTGGCTGACGACTTGAAGAGCGTCAAGGGCAAGAATGCCAACGATGGCTATTTGGTTAATGTAAAGCATGCCATTTCCGGTACAATGGGTGACATCTCTGTACAGAAAATGTACAAGGTGAACATGTCAAAGGCATCTGTCCTGAATTTGGTGGGCGCATCTGTCGATGTGGCAAACACACCAATATCAATCAACAATGGCTGGAACTGGATAGGATATCTTCCACAGACAAGCATGGACGTCAACTCCGCCCTTGCCGACCTTGACGCACAGGACGGCGACATTATCAAGTCGCAGACACAGTTCGCTTTGTACGACGGTTACGAGTGGGTTGGCTCACTTGAATATATGCGTCCAGGTTCAGGTTACCTGTACTATTCAAACATTGACTCTGAAAGCGCCGTCTCATTCAACTATCCAAAGACATCAGTCAAAGGAGCCGACAATTCCAAATCGGGTGAAGAACAGTATTTCAAAGTTGACGATGCACAATTCTCAAGCAATATGACAATGATTGTCAAGGTTATGGATGGAGTTGAGCAGATTGACAATGTCGAGTTGGGAGTGTTTGCCGGCGACGTTTGCCGTGGCACCGCCCGTGCAATTGACGGATTGTACTATCTGATGATTGCCGGCAACGAGCAGGCTGACGCACTTAAGTTCCGTGTTTATTATATTGACGGCGACAGTATTGCAGAGGTTGACCAGAACCTGAAATATGCCGATGACGCAATTATAGGTGTCGATTCGCCATACATTCTCCAGGTAGGTGATGCAAACGAGGTTGTGGAGCCTATAATGTCAGGCATTGCAATTTGCTCTGAACCAAATAAGACACAATATGAGTTTGGTGAGGAACTTGACTTGACAGGCTCTGCAATTGCAGTGTCGTACAGCAATGTGGACCGCATCGACACCGTAGCAGTCACCTCAGGCATGATTGACGGATTCGATGCTCATTTGGCAGGAACTCAAGTCGTTACAGTCTCTTATGACGATTATTCGGCATCATTCAAGGTTACTGTGAACAATCTTGTCAAACTATTGTCGATAGCAATGTTTGAAACACCTGATAAATTGATTTACAACTATGGCGACACGCTCGACGTAGAGGGTGGCAGACTGCAGGCTGTATATAGCAATTTGGACATCGATACGGTGGCTATGGATTTGAACATGGTTTACGGCTTCGACAGTACATTGCCAGGCGTTCAAAACCTTGTGGTTGCATTCCAGGGCGTAAGCACGACAATGCAGGTATATGTTAAGGATTCCATAGTGGAAGAGGCTGAGCCGGTTCTGTTGTTTGTCAATATGTTGACGTTGCCAAACCGCACAATCTACACTGTAGGTGAAGAATTGGATGTCACCGGCGGTAGCATATCGGCTGTCTATAGCGATGCAACGGTTGATACATTGGAAATGCTTGCATCAATGGTTTACGGCTACGACAAGACACTTGCCGGAGTGCAGACCCTTGTGGTAGCGTTCCAGAGCGTAAGCACGACAATGCAGGTGGTTGTCAACGAGATGGTTGAAGAACCTACACTTGTGTGCATCAAGTTTGTGTCGATGCCAAACCGCACGGTTTACAACATTGGCGACGAGCTTGACGTGACTGGAGGCCAACTTATGGCTGTTTACAGCAATGGCGTTGCCGACACCATTGAAATGACCACAGACATGGTGCGTGGCTTCAACAACGCAGTGGCAGGACTTCAGACACTGTTGGTATTCTACAACGATGCTTATGAATCATATTCAGTCAGCGTGGTCAATCCGCTTGATATTGCTGACAATGAGTCGTATGTGAAGATTTACGGCAACAGCCGCGTAATAATTGTCGAGTCGAGCCAGGTTGACGATTCAGATATCAAAGTCTTCAATATCGAAGGCCGTATGGTAATGATTCAGAAATCGGCTGGCACTCGCACCGAAGTTCCAATGGAGAGACAAGGAGTCTACATTGTCAAGTTCGGAGATACAGTTGAGAGAGTGGTTCTGTATTAACGGTTGCCGCCGTTATGTAAAAGGGGATGACCGTAAGGCTTTCCCCTTTTTTATTATTGAAGATATTGATGCGAAATCGATAGTCGCATTTCCCCTGTTCGGACACCTTCCCAGTGAACCAAGCTACATTCTGCATTTTGCAGATAGAACATTAGTATTTTGAAACTTCTTGAAATATAGTATTTACAAGGCCTTGAGGCTAATCATATCACGCAAAATGACCTATAGACCAACAATTATAAATGATTGTTGCTTTAAGTGTTTTACATTTAGTTAAGGTGAGTTCTATAAATTCACCGTTTGAAAAATAGTAATAACAAAATGGGC
>CALABN010000375.1 GCA_937885735.1 uncultured Bacteroidota bacterium
AATTTTTTGCTTAATTATTGTTGTCGGTTCTATGATGAATTTAACAAGTATAGTTAATTTTACTGATGCAGGATTGCTTGCAATGGCCGTACCAAACATTATAGCAATGTATATTTTGTTCCCTGATTTGAAAAAAGATTTGAAAAAAGGTGTAATTGAGACTGCATCAAAGTTGAAGGTTCCAGTGTTTGAGGCTTCTGCACCAAGCAAGTATATCCTTACTGGCCTCGATGAGCAGGAAATCATCAACTTCAACGATGGTCTTCCATACAAAGGCTTGAAGGTTGGCTCTATCACTGAAGTCAACAACGGCGCTGGCAACTGGGAATAATCAATTGCAGGGATATTGTGCAACATATCCATTTCATAGACAAATCGTTTGACTACGTCAACGTTAGCAAATATCACTTATCCCTTCAGGTTTTCCTGAAGGGATTTTCGTTTTCTGTGCTCGACCGTGAACGTAACAAGTATGTGGCATTGGCTCACTATCCGTTCAGCCGCATCACCTCGTACCGCACATTGGTTAGGCAGATTGACGAGATTGTCGCAAACGAGCCTTTGCTGCAGTGCCCGTTCAGTCACGTGAAACTGCTTTTTGCAACCGTGAACTACACTTTTGTGCCTGCGTCTTTCTATTCTGCAGGCGAGGTGTCGCAATGGTTCAGGTTCAACCAGGATTTGCAGGCAGGCGAGGAGCTGGCCGACAATTACATTTTCGGCAATTCTTCAAACGTCATTTTCAGCATTCCCGTTGTGCTTGCCAATTTCTTTAGGTCAAAATATCCATCGGTCAGGATTTACCATCAGTCCGTGCCGTTGATTGAGGAACTGATGCTCAAGAGCAAGATTGAAAGCGAGGGCAAAAGCGTGCTGATAAATGTGTTGCCTACGTTCTTCGATTTCGTGCTGATTGACAACGGCGAAATTCTGCTTTACAACACATTCGCCTTCAAGTCGGTTGCCGATTTCAAGTATTTCTTCCTCAATGCCATCGACAATATGAAACTGTCGCCACTTACTACACCTGTAAGTGTTTGTGGCATTGTGCCTTCAACGCATCCAATACTCGACTCGCTGAAGGAATACATTCGGAACATAAACTATTTCGAAAAGCCGTCTCATTTTGAGTATGCATACGGGTTCAATGAGGTCCCGTCGCATTTTTTCACTAATATGATAAACCTTTACCAATGCGGATAATAAGTGGCAGTTACAGGCATAGGGTGATAGTCCCGCCATCGAACTTCAAGGCGCGTCCGACAACCGATTTCGCCAAGGAGGGACTGTTCAATGTGCTTGACAATGAATATGAGTTTGAGGATTTGAAAGTGCTGGACCTTTTCGGTGGCACAGGCAGCATTACCCTCGAGCTTCTCTCGCGTGGTGCCAAGCGTGTGGGGTGCGTAGAAAAGGATTTCCACCATTTTTCATTTAT